>NZ_MUFO01000043.1:0-25581 GCF_001995345.1 Salinivibrio sp. IB872
CACTCAGTTCATCGAATAAATCTTTTTGTCTATTCTCAACGAGTGCCCACACAGATTGCATAGGTCAAATTGTTAAAGAGCGTCGCTCAATCTTGAGCGGGAGTGGCATTTTACGCCACCGAGGCAGTGAGTCAAGCTTTTTGTTTACTTGGCTTTGCTGCCGTTTGTTAGCGCGGTTTGCCGTGCCAACGAGGAGCGCATTATAGAGAGGTATTTTTGTGACGCAAGGGGTTTTTAAAGAAAAAATACCGACCGAACAAAAAACACACAAAAGGATGTGTTAAAGGGGCTGGGTTTAACCATGGCGATGGATAGAAGCGGTAAAGTAAAAGGTTAACGACTGGGAAATCCCTCGGCTATCTTTCCAACTTACAATGACTTCCAACTGTTTAGCATAAGGGCCTGCCTCCCCCATCAAGGTTTTTGTGGTTTCCGCCTCTAATTGGTAAGGCGTCTCTTTGGTTTCAATCAAGCACCCGGCAATATTTGAAAGCCCAATCATTTCTCCATTGTTTGCTGAGCATGGTGTATCAGTGTTGATGCGCTGCCAAAGGGCGAGTTGATCACTGGCAATATGCATGGCTCCTTCGGCTAGCCGAGCATTATATTGCCGAGCTTCAATCTCTGCGGTGAGGCTATACAGCCCTAACCCCGTGACAGAGACCAGCACCAGCGCGATCATTATCTCTAAAAATGAAAAGCCAGATTGAGACTTCATCGCCTTTACCCTCCACTGGGTGGTGTTAGGTCGTAATAGCTATTGGGTAAGGGCCTTAACTGCCCGAGCCCCTCAAAACTAGCACGCTTATTACCATCATCATAATTAGCAACCAAAGAGCCATTAATGACGGTATTGCCATCAGGTACATCGATGATAAATGCACCATTGGTTTTAAAACTACCATGAAACCAGAAGGGGACTCGGCTTGCCTGCTCAGGTTCTCGCACATTGGTTGTAATGTGCTGGCAAAGCTCACTTATCGACGCATTACTGTGCGTGCATGATACCTGCCCACCCTGAGAGCTATCCATGCCCCATTGCTCCGCAAACTTGTTCGCGTTCATCGTGGGGTTAAACTGATACACCACACCATTAAATGGATTGATCGCACCACGAAGCGCCATAATGCCATCTTGCACAACCAACAACACGGGTGGGTCACTCGGCAAAATGGCGGTATTTCTATGCTTGTTAGATGAATCACTCGGAGACTTGAATGTCTTGGGAGTTAAATCACAAGGCCCATCAACCCAGACTTTCACGTTAGGTTGTCCGCTCCCCTGTTCCATCGCATTGTAGACCGATTCATAACATTTCGATGCATCGCCATGCGTTTCAACGATGGTTCCGCCTTTTTCCTCAAACTGCTGTTTGGCAAGCCGCCACTGTGAACGCGGGACACCAAAAAAGTCTTGGAAAAGATCCATGTCCTTCACATTGGTTTGTACATCTTTTCTGAGCAGCTTCCTTGTCTCATCGCTGCTATCAGCTACTTTGTAATCGAGCACCTCAGTTTTATACTCAGGTGCACATTCATCTCCTCCTCCTAAGTGGACGGAGAATGTGTTTTGGCTTTTTTCCTCTTCGTTATCCGGCACACCTTCACTTGGTTTTCGCGGGCTAATCCTCACATCACCACCGGCAATAATGGACTGACATTCATAGCGTCCATCTTCACGTTTTTTGCCCTTCGCCGGCCGCCACTTATTCGCTCCGTAAAATAACGCCGAACCTGACGTGACAAATGCCGCCGCGCGACCGCCTCCCGCGCCTTGCAAGGTGACTCCAACCTCCTGCTGATGTGAGTGACTACTTAGCCGCCACAACGAGGGATTGTTTGGCCAAGGCGCTAGCTCTAATCGACTTCCCGCCACACCTTGGCACTCTGATAATTGAGTCAGCCCTTCGGCCGCCTCACCGGATGAGAGCTCGAGACCCTCTTGATAGATTTTCGCCACCGCACAATCTAACCCCGCCCAAGCCCGAGAAAGATACTCTTGCGTTTTAATTCGTGCCTGTGCTTGCTGGATATCATTAATCGCACGCCGACTCACGCCAAACACTATCAACAGTGCAATCAAAGCAATACTGGCCACCACAACGAGCGTTGCAATACCGGTCTGTGTCTTTCTCATAACTGCCTCATTGTGTTACGTAAAACTAGGGTTCGAGATAAGCTTTCTTGCGTGTGTGGGGCCTCTTTTAACGCGGCAGATAAGGTGATGGTTAGGGCCGTGACGGTGCGATGGTTGGACGTGCTCACCTCTTTGCGCTCAAAAGTCAGGTTATCAATCACAATGTTGCGTGAAGAGATATCTCGCCAGTAACCGGACTGGCACTTCCAATTATCTGTATCGTCGTGGTTCTCGTAGATTTCTACAGCCTGATTATCAGCATCAAACCGAAAGCCTTTGATATCATCTTTTCCTGCATCCAACTGAGGAACGACGCCCGTCTGTTGGTAGGCAAACCGAATGCATTGACCCTGATTGTTGCTGCCAGTGTCGTCAATCAAAATCAGATGCTTATCTACTTGGAACGCTGCTGTCTCACCACACTGATAACACAATCCGGCTCGACGAATATCAGACTCCATCATGGTCAGTAAGCGGCTTAGCTCAAGGGACAAGTTAGTCTTCGCATCAAGACGGGTTTGAGTCACACTGGCAGACGTCATCATCGACAATGCCGCCAACATGACCATCAGGCTAACCGATAAACCGATCAGCAGTTCGAGCAAACCATACCCCCACTGATTAACTACTCGCATCGTTTTCACCCTCAGTGCGGCAAGTCGTGTTGTCTTTATTTTTGCAATGGCTAAAACCAAGGTACTGACGGATTTGCACGATATAGTCTGGCTGTTGGCTCTTTGCGGTGCTTAATCCCAGTGTGAGGTTGAGGTTTGGCCGCTGGGTGCGAAAGTCAATCGTGAATAAATCGCCGTCGGGTTGTACTTGCCACTCTTCTTTAACTTTTTGTTTTAGCGTGACCTGTTTATCTAGCCTCACCATCAAGGCTTGGGTTTGGTGGCAGTCGAGAGACGGTGGCTGTCGGCCTGCTGATGTTCGGGCTGTGGACACTGGCTCTGCTTTGGCAACAATGCAATCCACCCCATCCTCACTCACGAAGCTAACAACATACGGACGACTTTCTTTAACGGCTCGGCTTTGAGCCAATTGAAACAAACTGGTGAGTGCCGCACTGTCATTGGCAATTAACGTCGCTTGGCGCGCTTTTTGAAAGTTGGGAAACGCAATGCTGCAGGTGATCGCCAGCACAGCAAGCGCGATTAGTGACTCAATTAAAGTAAAGCCATGAGAAAGCCGCTTCAGATGAGGGATAAAACGCATACTGCCTCCCAAGTTAATCGCCCACCGATTGATGATGAGAGTACCACTGCCCTAGGCTGGATGACGTTTTAGTGACAGAGTCTTCGAGAGGCTAACAAAAATGAGGTTTAACAGTATCTCACGCTTACAAAAAGGCGTGACATTAGTCGAGTTACTGTTTGGGGTAGCCATTATTGCTACGTTGGTAGGCATCGCGTTACCCGCTTATTCTCATTACAAACAGCAACAAGAAAGGCAACATGCAAAGCGTAATCTGGTTCAGCTGCAAGGGTGGATAGAAGATCATTTTATTACCCATCAATCCTTTCCTAACGCCAGCGACCAAACTGAGTTAAAAGATAAGCTGTGCGAAAACTGTCAGCTATCTGAACGCTACAACTTTGCAGTCCATGGGCAAACGAAAAGCTATTATGTCACTGCTACGCCACGTCAGGAAAGCGCGCAAAACAACGACCCCTGTGGGGTATTGACCTTATACCCGAGCGGGCTAATTGCCGCGCAATCAAACCATAAAGATTGTCCGCTTCCCCATATACAGCGGCCGACGAAAGGATAAAAAAATAGCCAGCGCGAGGCTGGCTATTCATTATCTTAGTGTTCTTTGGACACGTGGCACTTTTTACCCGGTAAGGTCATCGAAGAATTTCTTCACGCCATCGAAAAAGCCTTCTGATTTTGGCTTATGCTTTTTCGCTTCGCTTCCACTGAATGACTCTTCAAGCTCTTGTAAAAGCTCTTTTTGACGGCTGCTCAATTTGACAGGGGTTTCCACCACCAGCTTACAAATAAGATCGCCCATACCACCGCCACGTACGGATTGTACGCCTTTACCGCGCATCCGGAACATACGACCCGTTTGCGTTTCGGCCGGCACTTTCAAGCTCACACGGCCATCCAACGTCGGGACTTCAACTTCGCCACCGAGTGCGGCCATTGTGAAGCTAACCGGTACTTCGCAGTACAGGTTATTGCCATCACGGGTAAAAATATGGTGCTCACGAATGTGTACTTGTACGTACAAATCACCCGCTGGGGCACCGTTTTCTCCGGCTTCACCTTCACCTGATAGGCGAATACGATCCCCAGTATCGACGCCAGCTGGAATTTTCACATTCAGGTGTTTGGTCTTTTTCACACGACCTTGACCATGACAGCTGTTACAAGGGTCTTTAATAATGGAGCCGCTACCATGACAGGTTGGACAGGTTTGCTGCACGGCAAAGAAACCTTGGCGCATTTGCACCTGACCAATACCATTACAGGTACCACAGGTTTGCTTTTGCGAGCCAGGTTTGGCGCCGCTGCCATGACACGTATCACAGCCTACATAGGTCGGGACTTCGATCTCTTTGCTGACGCCACGGACCGCCTCTTCAAGCGTTAGCTCCATGTTATAGCGCAGATCGGCACCACGTTGAGCGCGTTGCTGACCACCGCGACGCCCTCCGCCGAATATATCGCCGAATACGTCACCAAAAATATCGCTAAAGTCAGCGCCACCGCCGAAACCACCGCCGCCGAAGCCGCCGCCACCCATACCGCCTTGTTCAAAGGCTGCGTGGCCATATTGATCATAGGCAGCGCGTTTTTGTGGGTCGGTCAGCACTTCGTACGCCAGCTTAATTTCTTTGAACTGGTCAGCGGCATCTTCGCCTTTATTACGGTCTGGGTGATATTTCATCGCCAGCCGCTTATAGGCTTTTTTAATATCGCGCTCGCTCGCATCGCGGCTTAGACCGAGCACTTCATATAAATCTCTTTTTGACATGGTCTGACTGCACCTGTTTACGTCAACAAAACAAAGACGTTCAAATCACGGTTTGATAAAACGACGGGCGAAGGAGATTGCTCCCCTACGCCCGTGCTTACTAACGACAGCGCTTTCGCTTATTTCTTGTCGTCGTCTTTGACTTCTTCAAACTCAGCGTCAACGACGTCATCGTCTTGTTTCGCTGAATCTGCACCGGCGTCTTGTTGCGCCTGCTCAGCTTGTGCTTGCTGCTGAGCAATTTCCATCAGTTTTGATGAAGCCGCGACCAGTGCTTGTACTTTCGCATCGATGGCTTCTTTATCTTCGCCATTGCGCGCAGTTTCAAGCTCAGAGATCGCTGTTTCGATCTTCTCTTTGTCTTCTGCTGGCAGTTTGTCGCCGGCTTCTTCAACTTGCTTACGGGTGCCGTGAACCAGCTGATCCGCTTGGTTACGTGCAGTTGCGAGCTCTTCGAACTTCTTGTCCGCTTCTTTGTTCGCTTCTGCTTCTTGAACCATCTTCTCAACTTCTTCATCACTCAAGCCGCCAGACGCTTGGATGGTGATTTTCTGCTCTTGACCCGTTTGCTTGTCCTTCGCAGACACGTTCAAGATACCATCAGCATCAAGGTCGAAGGTCACTTCGATTTGTGGCACACCACGTGGCGCAGGCTGAATGCCTTCTAGGTTAAACTGACCCAGTGATTTGTTATGCATGGCTTGCTTACGCTCACCTTGAATCACGTGGATAGTCACCGCGCTTTGGTTGTCTTCCGCAGTCGAGAACACTTGGTTCGCTTTAGTTGGGATCGTGGTGTTCTTCTCGATGAGCTTGGTCATCACACCGCCCATGGTTTCAATACCCAGTGACAGAGGCGTTACGTCAAGGAGTAGCACGTCTTTTACGTCACCTGACAGTACACCACCTTGCACTGCCGCACCAACGGCAACCGCTTCATCAGGGTTCACGTCTTTACGTGGGTCTTTACCAAAGTACTCAGCAACTTTCGCCTGTACCATTGGCATACGGGTTTGACCACCCACCAAGATAACATCAGTGATTTCGTCAACAGACAGCTCGGCGTCTGCCAGAGCGWCTTTCAGTGGCTCGAGAGAACGTTGAACCAAATCTTCAACCAAAGACTCAAGCTTGGCGCGCGTTACCTTGATGTTCATGTGCTTAGGACCAGTAGCATCCGCAGTCACATAAGGCAGGTTCACGTCAGTTTGCTGTGCAGAAGAGAGCTCGATTTTCGCTTTTTCTGCCGCTTCTTTCAGACGTTGCWTCGCCAATGGGTCTTGACGCAAGTCGATRCCTTGCTCTTTYTTRAACTCGTCAACCAAGTAAGTGATCAGACGGTTATCRAAGTCTTCACCACCTAGGTGCGTGTCACCGTTWGTYGCCAGTACTTCGAACGTTTGCTCGCCATCTACTTCATCGATTTCGATGATAGAGATATCGAAGGTACCACCACCCAAGTCATAAACTGCGATAGTGCGATCGCCGCCTTTCTTGTCTAGACCATAGGCCAGTGCGGCTGCAGTTGGCTCGTTGATGATACGCTTAACTTCTAGACCTGCGATACGACCAGCATCCTTAGTTGCTTGACGCTGAGAGTCGTTAAAGTAAGCAGGTACTGTGATAACCGCGCCAGTCACTTCCTCACCGAGGAAGTCTTCAGCGGTTTTCTTCATTTTCTTCAGAACCTCAGCAGAGACCTGAGGTGCAGCCATTTTCTGGCCTTTCGCCTCAACCCACGCATCGCCATTGTCAGCTTTGACAATTTTGTATGGCATGATGCTGATGTCGCGCTGTACTTCTTCGTCTTCAAAACGACGACCGATCAAACGTTTGATCGCGAACAGGGTGTTTTCTGGGTTTGTCACCGCCTGACGCTTTGCAGGTTGACCGACTAGCGTTTCACCGTCTTGTGTATAAGCGATGATTGAAGGTGTTGTACGATCACCCTCTGCGTTTTCAATCACGCGTGCTTTTTCACCGTCTAGTACAGCGACACATGAGTTGGTTGTACCCAAGTCAATACCAATGATTTTACCCATCTGGTGCTCTCCGAAATTCGTTCTGTGGCTTTATTGCGTTACACCCTATGTGGGGGTAACCGTGAGAGGTTCAACCCCTCACCGCAAATTTTTATTTAACGCTGCAATCTAAATAAGGGCAGCATGCTTGTTTTCAAGGCCTGCGATAAAAAAAACCGCATTTTTTAGGCCTTTTATATCGAGTGGCTGACAAAAAGGCCTGTATTTATTGACGTTTTCGACGTCGGCCTTATTACGCTTTTTCGTCAACGTTGCCTTGTGGTACCTTAGATACCATCACCATCGCTGGGCGCACGACGCGACCATTTAGCTCGTAACCTTTTTGCATCACCATCATCACGGTATTTGGCTCGTGCTCAGCGCTTTCTTGAATTGACATCGCTTGGTGCAGTTCAGGATTGAATGGCTGACCTTGCGGATCAATCGCGTTTAGGCCGAACTTTTCAACCGTATCAGTCATGGTTTTTAGGGTAAGCTCCACCCCTTCAACCATAGGCTTGATGGCTTCGTTTTCTTTATCCGCCATCTCAACAGCACGCTCCATGTTATCAATCACGGGCAACAGCTCACCGGCAAACTTCTCGAGCGCGAATTTACGCGCTTTATCGATTTCTTGCTCAGTGCGACGGCGCATATTGTCGACATCCGCACGGGCACGCAGCACGCTGTCTTGCTGCTCTTTCACTTTCGCTTCACTGGCTTCAAGTGCGGCTTCAAGCTCGGTAATACGTGCAATCATGGCCTCGGTCTCGGCGTCTTCGATATCCGCCGCACTACCGCTCACTTGTTGCTCAGTGGCCTGCTCTGCGTTTTTGGCTTCAGCAGCTTGCGCTTGTTTTACGGCTTCCTGCTCTTGCTTCACTTTCTGTTCTTCGCTCATGATCACTCCGACACAAATGGCATTGCCCAGCACGCCACTGGGACTATTCAACTTGATTGACGGGGTTATTATGGGGATGAATATTCACGATTCAACCATCAGGCCAACCCAAATCACGACAATCGCGATTTTGCCGCGTTATACTGGGCACAAATAGACACAGGATCCGCATTATGTCGACACGTTTTACACGCATTGCGCTTATCGGTAAGCCCCGCAATCCAGAGGCCGTGAACACACACATTAGCCTTTACCACTGGCTCACGGAGCGTGGCTATGAGGTGTGCATTGATACGCGTCTTAGCACTAACTTGGGGTTACCCGATGCGCATTACTTGGATCTTGTTACGATTGGTCAACACGCTGACTTGGCCATCGTGATCGGGGGCGACGGTAATATGCTGGGCGCCGCACGCGTGTTATCGCGCAGTGACATCAAGGTGATTGGGGTGAATCGGGGCAATTTAGGCTTTTTGACCGACTTAGATCCCGACGCCTTCGAAAACGCGCTTGAAGCCGTCTTGAGCGGTGAATATATGGAAGAAGATCGGTTTTTACTCGAAACCGAGATCCACCGTCATGACCAAGTCAAAAGTCATAATGCCTCACTGAACGAAGCAGTGCTCCACCCAGGGCAAGTGGCGCATATGATTGAGTTTGAAGTTTACATTAACGAACAATTTGCCTTTTCTCAGCGCTCCGACGGGATCATTATTTCAACTCCCACCGGCTCCACGGCGTACAGTTTATCGGGAGGCGGCCCTATTCTCTCTCCGAGCCTAAACGCGATTTCACTGGTCCCTAT
Source organism: Salinivibrio sp. IB872 (assembly GCF_001995345.1). Classification (NCBI taxonomy): domain Bacteria; kingdom Pseudomonadati; phylum Pseudomonadota; class Gammaproteobacteria; order Vibrionales; family Vibrionaceae; genus Salinivibrio; species Salinivibrio sp. IB872. Next base: position 8,850 of record NZ_MUFO01000043.1, read on the forward strand.
GTTCCCTCACACCCTATCCAGCCGTCCGTTAGTCGTCGACGGCAACCGCCGCATTAAACTGCTGGTTTCGCCCGATAACCGCGGCACGCTGGAAGTCAGTTGCGACGGACAAGTCTCTCTTCCTGTGAACCCTGGCGACGAGGTGCATATTTATAAAAGCCCGGCCACGCTGAAGCTTATCCACCCCAAAGATTACAATTATTACAACACGTTACGCACCAAACTAGGCTGGTCGTCGAAACTCTTCTAATCGCTTCCCTTGCCGTAAAAGGGCACAAAAGCAGGCTTGCCTGCTTTTGTGCAATTTTTGTGCGGAAACTCCCAGAAGGAACAATTCTTCTTTTTACATATTCACTGGATGTAAAAACAGTATATACTGTATCTATACACAGTTGTTGATAGATACAGGTGTTTTCCTATGTTAGCCGATATGACCATTCAAAACTTTGCCATCGTGAAATCCTTGGAGTTGGAGTTTAGTAAAGGAATGACGGCGATCACCGGAGAGACAGGTGCAGGTAAATCGATTTCTATCGATGCGCTCGGCCTTTGCCTAGGCGACCGCGCGGATGCCAATATGGTACGTCCCGGCGAAAAACGCGCAGAGATCACCGCCAGTTTTACCCTCGAACAAAACAGTGCGGCACGTCGTTGGTTGCAAGACAATGAGCTTGAAGACGGCGACGACTGTATTCTCCGTCGCGTGATTACCAAAGAAGGCCGCTCTCGTGCTTACATTAACGGTAACCCTGTCCCTGCCTCACAGCAAAAAGCCCTAGGACAACTACTGATTAATGTCCATGGTCAACACGCTCACCAACAACTGTTGCGCCCAGAACACCAGATCACCCTGCTCGACCAATATGCCGGACACCAATCACTACTCGATAAGATGGCGTCTCGCTACCAACGTTGGCGTCGTGCTAAAAACGAGTTAAAGGCACTGATCAAGAAAAAAGACGATCTCGATGCACAACAACAACTGCTGGAATATCAAGTCGGCGAATTGAACGAGCTGGCACTAGGCGAAGATGAATACCAGCAGATTGAAGAAGAACACAAGCGCTTATCAAACAGCGGCGATATTGCGATGACAAGCCAAGCGGTCGTGGATTTGCTCAGTGATAACGAAGACGCTAACGCGCTCAACCTTTTAAATGCCGCGCAGCAACGCTTGGTTGAACTGGCCACACTGGACAGTCAATTTGAGCCCTTAGCCACGCTCATTGAAGAAGCGCGCATTCAAGCGCAAGAAGCGAGTCAAGAAGTGACCAGTTATCTCGACCGGTTAGACATGGATCCGCAACGTCTGCAATACCTTGATGCGCGTATGAGCACGATTATGAGCTTGTCACGCAAACATCATGTGCAACCCGAAGCGCTTTATCAAACGCACCAACAACTGATCCAAGAACTGGATAAATTAGCCCATAATGATGAGGCGATTGAGCAGCTCCAAGCCGACGTGGATGCGCATTTTGCCGCCTGTTTGGATACGGCAGAAAAACTCAGTAAAAGCCGACGTCGTTATGCCCGTGAGCTCAATAAACTGATCACGCAAAGCATGCACCAACTGAGCATGGAGCACGGTACCTTTGAAATCCAAGTCGAAAACAAAGCCGACACTCACCTAAGTCCCTTAGGGGGAGATGCGGTGGCCTTTTTGGTGTCAACCAACCCGGGTCAACCGCTGCAACCGCTCGCAAGGGTTGCCTCTGGCGGTGAGTTATCTCGGATTTCATTAGCCATTCAAGTGATCACCGCCCAAAAAGTGGAAACCCCGAGTCTGATCTTTGATGAAGTTGATGTGGGTATCAGTGGTCCAACAGCGGCGATTGTCGGTAAGTTACTCCGTCAATTGGGTCAATCGACCCAAGTAATGTGCGTAACACACTTACCCCAGGTTGCCGGATGCGGGCATCAGCAAATGTTTGTCGCCAAGCAAACAGAAAAAGGCACCACAACGACCCGTATGTATCCGCTGGCCCGCGACGAACGTATCAATGAACTGGCACGCCTACTCGGCGGTAGTGAGATCACCGAGCGTACGCTGGCCAATGCCGAGGACTTGTTGGTTGCCGCATAGCATGCGTCAACCCATGGCACTCACCGATTCGCGACACCTCACAAACCTGTGAGCGTGTCGCCTTTTTCTCTTTTTAGGGCGAACTTTTTTCGATTCTTCCCATCCAATCGCTAGTCGCGAGCAGGTTTTTTACATATATTCCGAGCTTGTTTATACTCATCCGCCTTTCGTCAGGGACGAAAAAGCCTGTATCCACGGAACGATTTGCGTGTGAGTGATATTATTTGCCATCAACGAGACAGTGAAGATGTTAACTATGGGTTGGACTAAAGCCGCCATTGCTGCCCTAATGGCAATTGCCATTACTGGCTGTTCTTACGCCGAGAAACTGGTTTATCGCGTCGATATCAATCAGGGCAATTACATTGAAGAAAAAGCCGTAGACTCACTTAAGTTTGGCATGACCAAAGAGCAGGTTAAGTTCTTACTTGGCCCTCCTATGCTGGTCGAATCTGGCTACCCAAACACGTGGTATTTTGTCCAATGGCAACAGCCTGGTCACCAAGCGCCAACACAAAAAGATCTCGTGCTCTCTTTTGATGACAACAACCAGTTAGTCAAGGTCGATGGTGACTTCACGCCGGGTGAAAGCTTTTTCGAAGCTGTCCAATAACGGTGTCGCAGCAGGCTGTCTACTGCCATCATGGTCGAGCTTTTTTTAGTAAAGGCGCCGATTGGCGCCTTTCTTTCTGGCTGGTTATGAGCGCTTGCGCTGAGTATCCACGCGTCCACCCGTAACAGGATCCGCTTTTCCTTCTAGCTTCGCGCGTTCCGCTCGGCGTCGGCGAATTTCTTTGGGATCCGCCTGCAGTGGGCGATAAATCTCAATACGATCTCCATCACGCACTTGTGCATCCAGCTTCACGGTGCGGCTGAATATGCCGACTTTATTGTTGTCTAAATCAATCTCTGGGTAAGCTTTAAGCACACCAGATTGGCGAATAATCTCTTCAACGGTCGATTGTGGTTTCACCACACAATTAAAAATCCGCTGCTCATTCGGCAATGCGTAGACCACCTCAACACGGAGTAGTGTTTCTTCACTCATAGATCGTTTTCGCTCGTTCAGTAAATGCTTTCACCATACTACTTGTTAGCTCGCTGAAGATACGACCAAACGCCACTTCAACTAATCGATTGGTAAACTCAAATTCAAGATCGAGCTCAATTTTACAGGCGTCGCTGGAAAGCGGTGTAAAACGCCAACCTCCGCTCAGCCGTTTAAATGGCCCATCGACCAATGTCATATCAATGCGCGTGTTTTCCACCAAGTAATTTTTGGTCGTAAAGGTTTTCTTAATGCCTGCCTTCGCCACGTCTAACGATGCCACCATGGTTGTGTCAGTGTGCTCAATCAAGCGTGTGCTCACGCACCCAGGCAAAAACTGTGGATAGGCCTCAACATCATTCACCAAGGCAAACATTTGCTCAGCACTGTAAGGCACTAAAGCCGAGCGGATAATTTGCGGCATAAGGACTCCTTGCAAGTTAACCGCGAAATCATACCACCGCCGCATCTATTCACCAAAGCGTGCAGCCGCGTGTATCGACAAATACAGATGCGCTTCACTCAGGCTCGTGCGATAATCCTTTCATTCCTCAACACATAGCCTTTATAATGCGCCCACTATGGCTAAGAAAAACGCAAAGAACAAAGCAAGCAGTAACACCATCGCGCTGAATAAAAAAGCTCGCCATGAGTTCTTCATCGAAGATGACTTTGAGGCCGGGCTTGAGCTACAAGGCTGGGAAGTAAAATCTCTCCGTGCCGGTAAAGCCAATATCAGCGAAAGTTATGTGTTGCTGAAAGACGGGGAAGCCTTTTTGTTCGGGGCAACCATCACCCCGCTTAATGTGGCCTCCACCCATGTGGTGGCTGATCCTCAGCGTACACGCAAGCTCTTGCTTAAGCGTCGTGAGCTTGATACCTTGATCGGAAAAGTTAACCGGGATGGTTTCACAGTCGTGGCTCTTTCCCTGTACTGGAAAAAATCCTTCGCCAAGCTCAAAGTCGGCTTAGCAAAAGGTAAAAAACTTCACGATAAACGCGATACCGCGAAAGACAGAGACTGGCAACGTCAAAAAGCCAGAATCATGAAAAACGCAGCACGTTAATCGTTGACGCGGCAGATCAATATGTTAGACTCTGCCGTCCAAACTCTGGGGCTGATTCAGGATTCGACAGGATTGAGAAGGCCCGTGGAGCATGCCGAGGGGCGGTTGGCCTCGTAAAAAGCCGCAAAAAAATAGTCGCAAACGACGAAAACTACGCACTAGCAGCTTAATAACCTGTTGAGTGCCTATCCTCCCTAGCCTTCGCCTGTAGGACGGGGATCAAGGATAGTCAAAACCAAACAGGATCGCGTGGATGCTTTGACCCGAAAGCTGAAGCGTTAAATCTAAGTCGGGTATGTCTTTGTGTGGCGTGTTTGTCCGCAGCACACTGACGAGATTAAAGACAAACTAAGCATGTAGCGCCATTGGTTAGACTGATTCTGGACGCGGGTTCAACTCCCGCCAGCTCCACCAATCACTAGTAACGGGACGTCTCAGGACGTCCCGTTTTCTTTTCTAAACCCTTGTCCTATCTAGCTTTAAGTGGTTCAGGGCGTCTCATCAAGATTCACTTAATCTCAGTCATTTAGTAACATTCTGCGTAACACTAGCCAATAACAACACAAATTGGTGTTACATCAGAAAGGAACCATTAAAATGGCTAAGCAAATCAAGCCTTTATCACCAACTCAAGTAACCAAAGCTAAGCCCTTAGAAAAAGAATATTCGCTTGCCGATGGCAACGGTCTGTACTTACGTATAAAACCAAATGGTGCAAAGCTTTGGATTTTCAACTACATCCACCCAGTAACTAAAAAACGCAAGAACATCAGCCTTGGTGCTTTTCCTGACATTACTCTCGCATCTGCGAGAGAGAAAACAAGAGAAATGCGCCAACATGTCGCTGAAGGTATTGATCCGAAAACTCACAGAGATAACCAACTCATTACCGCACAGATAGCTCAGTCATCAACTCTGAAATCAGTTGCCGAAGAATGGTTTGAAGTAAAAAAGCATGACGTTTCCGAAGACTATGCCAACGATATCTGGCGATCTCTAGAGCTACATATCTTTCCCAACCTCGGTAACATGCCGATAAGTGAGCTAACTGCCCCAATTGTGATTCAAGTCTTACGACCTGTAGAAGCAAAGGGCGCATTAGAGACAGTTAAGCGAGTATGTCAGCGAATAAATGAAGTGATGAACTACGCGGCGAATTGCGGAAAGATTCAGTCCAACCCATTGATCGGGATAAAGCAAATATTTAAGAAGCCAAAAACTGATCATATGAGCACTATCAGACCAAATGAACTTAGTGATCTAATGCAAGCGATGTCGTTAGCCAATATCAAGCTTGCTACCCGCTGCGCTTTTGAATTCCAACTCCACACTCTGACCCGTCCCGTTGAGTGTGCTGCCGCTGAATGGAGTGAAATTGATTTCGAAAACAAACTTTGGGTCATTAGCAAAGATAAAATGAAAATGAAACGCGATCACAAAATCCCTCTTTCAGACGCTTCGATTCAACTTTTAAACTTTATGAAGCCCATCTCATACGGACAACGCTATGTATTCCCCAGTTCAAAGTCAGTAGACCAGCACATGAACAGTCAGAGCGTCAACGCAGCTCTAAAACGTGCAGGAATGAAAGGAAAGCTAGTAAGTCACGGTATGCGTTCCATTGGCAGTACAGCGCTCAACGAACAGGGCTTCAACAAAGATGCTATTGAGCTGTGTCTAGCACACGTAGACAAGAACACGATTCGTGACATCTACAACAATGCTGAGTACCTTCAGGAGCGTCGTAAGATAATGGAATGGTGGAGCAACTTCATACTTGATGCTTCTAAAAACACCAACACAATAGCAAAACCATCAAAATAAGTGATACAAATCACACTTTTAATAAGGTGCGGGTGTTTTTGTATTGACGATGAGAATCACCCGCATTATTTTAAATCTCGTCTAAATATTTAATTTTTTACATAGGAAACAGACATTTAAAGTCCGCTCCGCGGCAACAGCCTTATGCTCGTTAAACTTCGGTTTAACTATTTTTTATTGTTTTAGCACTAACTTAATTTTCTGAGTCTTTTTTTAAGACTTCTTTATTTTAATACATACACAACACCTTCCCTTATATTGCGAGGGTCAGGCTGCTACCAACATAAAGGTTTCAGTCCTAGGATACTATTGCTTTGCTGAAGTTAAATTTCAGTGGTTCAGTGTAGGTATTAGAATATGAAGGCGGTGCTAGACATGAATTAACATAGGTTATCGTTATGTCTGTAAATACAACCCCTCTTCTAAAAATCGTACGTAAATCTGACGTTCTACAACGCGTACCCTTCTCAAGAGCGACTCTCCACCGCAAAATTAACGATGGAACATTCCCACCTTCAATTCCCCTTGGTGCAAACTCTGTTGGTTTCTTGTCTCACGAAGTCGATGCCATTATCGCAGCCATGGCACTAGGCAAAGATCTACAGCAAACTGTTTCTCATCTTGTTGAGCAAAGACAGTCTCTTTTCGACAACAGTCTCTATGCATTAGCCGCATAACTAAAAACTCTCACTAAGCACAAATAAATCAATTGTTTACTGCATGCTTTAGCATGCTGGTAAAAGTGCAGAATTTTTTAGTTATATATATTATCTAGAAATTTTGCACTTTTACGTTCAAGCAGGAATTAGAATAAATGAACGTCATCGCGCAATCTCAAGCTACAGAACACACTCTACTTCAAACCTCAAAAACTAAGTCGGTTTTCATTATGCTCGACCCGTTCCTTCAGCATCGCTCGAATGATCATCGAGTCGTTGCTCTACGCAACGACAGAAGCAATGCGATGGATGTCGTCAGATATTATCTAGATGCTGGCTATACGATTACATTAGTCGCCGATTCAAAGCTGTTCCCGACTCAAACGGCTAGATTAATGAAAAGCAACTACTGTGGAAGTCGTGTTCCAATGTTAGATAGCGCGACAGGGATTTACTACAGCCTAGAGAACTTTAGAAGCACTGTGACTTATCTAACCCTTTGCAACTCTCTATCACCGTGCAAAGAGACATCGCAGTGGCTTTCCAAGCAATTGATTCGTACTGTTCCGCTTACAAACAGCACAACCGAGGCATGTGTTAACACATTTCTGTCAGATTTACAGGGCGTTCAGAGTATTGAGTTATTGAGAGCTGCACTTGATGAGCAACTCGAACAGAATCGCAATAGAGTGCGAAAGTTCATGTCTCCGACTCTTCAAACTAAGACCATCACCGTTGATTCATTGTGCTCTCCGCTGTGCTCACAGCTTATCAACGACAGCAAAACTCTTGCAGTAAGAGCGGCAACAGGCACAGGGAAGACTAAGCATCTATTTGGTCCATTAGCGAAAGCGGCTCGTAGCAAAAGCAAGAAGATCGTTTACCTGTCTTATCTGACCGCCCTGGTCGAACAATACTGTAATGACAATTTCGCAGTCAGCTACAACCAAGATTTGTGCGAACTAGAACAAGCGGATGCAATGGGGGTTGTTGTAAACAGTATTTGGAAATCTCATATTCGCTCTGTGCTTAATCAGGCGGATATCCTTATCATTGATGAGTTCGAAAAAGTACTGACGACTGTCGTATGTTCTGAACCAAGTAAACAGTTACCAAAGCAACAAGTTTTTGAAAGCTTGTCAGAAGCCATTCGTAATGTCCCACAATTGATTGTGGGTGATGCCGATCTTTCAGATATTAGCTTGAGTTACATCAAAGAGTTAAGAAGCGAAGTGACACTATTGGATTGTAAAGAAAATCCGTACTCYTCAATCAAAGCTGTGATCACAGATAAAAACCAGTACCTCTCCAACGTTTATCTCAAAGAGCAGCTTACTAAGAAAGATAAAGTATTCCTGTTTGACTCTCTCGTCACACTTCGCCAGGTAACCCAATCACTGGGCTATAAAGATTCTAATAGGCTAGATTGTGAAGAAGAAGCACTAAAAGACGGGGTCTTAATTATTCACGCTCACAATAAAGACATGCCTGCTCAAAAAGCCTTTTTGGAGAATCCAAACGAAGAGATTAAGAAGTATAACGCAATCATGGCATCTCCTTGCTTAAGTTCAGGCTTTTCAATTACTACGCACTTTACTAACAAGGTTGTGGTTTTCTGCGATAAGACACTAACACCGTTAGAGCTGATTAATTTCGCACGTCGATTTCGTACAGCAAAACAAATTTGGTTTGCCGTTGATGCATACAAAGATTTCATTACGCCACATGCCAAAGAGACGACGTACAAACCAACAGTCCATGTCCAGCCAACTGACAAGTTGAACATTGCATTCAACAACGTTAAAAAGCGCTTCTTCGCTCCTTTAGCCTTACATTTACATTTAACGTTGGAAGAACTCGGTTTTATGACTACATCGGCCCCATCCTCTTTTACAGCACAACTGTTTGCTCAAAAGAGTGCTACTCTGGCAGCCAAAGCGTACAAAGAGTTAGAAGTGCAAGCGATTGTATCCTCACCTGATTTAACTCAAGAACAAGCTTCCTGGTTATGGACTAAAGACAGAAGGACATCTTCTGATAACGCTTCTTTAACTAAGTTTCAGATCAAACGGGATTACGGAGTGAAAAAGGTTACAGAAGATGACGTTAACTTCCACTTCAAGTTCTTAGCCAATCGAAGTGTGTTTGATTCATTCCCGTTCGTGAATCGCTCTAGTGACAAAGTGGAAATCGAAACGAAGCACCATTCTGCCGCGATGTTCATCTATGACAATATTTTGAGAAAGTATGGGTTTTCTGTCGATGGTGACGCTTTTTGGATTCACAAAGACGATGAACAAGGCAACGTCATACTTGAAAAGACTCTTAAACTCATTAGGCTTCGAAGTTGGGACATTCCGCAGCAGTAGCAAGAAAGCAAAAGTAGAGCTGCATAAAAACGCTCGTAATTATGCTTACTTTAAGACAGCCCCATCTGAAACTACCAAGTCCGCAGCTTAACAACCAACACAGCCCTGCTACCACGATACTCAGAAGGTAGCAGGGAATATCCCACATCAAATCATAATCTTACTACAGCGCTCAATTCCTGGATCTAAAGCCTCTCAATCGAAGCTTGTTGCGTTATAATGCCCACAATTTTGTTCTTCGCTCAAACCAAGGTTCTGAGCGAGCCGTGAACGTTTAAGAGATTCTTATGACAACCAATACCGCAGTAGAAAAAATCAGCCTTGAAGAGCTAAAAACATGGCTTTGGGGCAGCGCAAACATCATGCGTGGCACCGTAGATAGCTCAGACTTCAAAAACTATATCTTCGGTCTCCTGTTCTTAAAACGTCTTTCAGACGTATTTGACGAGCGTGTAGAAGCCGTGATGGAAGAGGAAGGTTGCAGCGCTGAAGAAGCAATGGCGCTCATTCAGGAAGATAACCCAGAGCAATTCGTTCCTGTGTATGCTCGTTGGAACAAGCTGGTCGAAAGAACGGAAAATATTGGTGAGTACATCGATGAAGCCTTTGCTGAAATCGAACATCAAAACCCATCACTAGAAAAAGTGCTTACCGCCATTCAGTTCGGTGATAAAGAGAAACTCAGCAATGAGTTACTAACTCGCCTACTCCGCCACTTTAACCAACACAAGCTGGGCAATAAAAACCTCTACAAAGCCGACCTACTTGGCGATGCGTACGAGTATTTGATTGGCAAGTTTGCTGATGATGCTGGTAAGAAAGGCGGCGAGTTCTACACCCCACACGAAGTGGTAGAACTTATCGTTAAGCTGATTGACCCACAGCCAGGCCATGAGATTTACGATTTGACCTGTGGGTGCGGCGGCATGTTGGTTGAGTCCGCTCGTCACATTAAAGAAAACTACGAGAATGGCACCATCATGGGTAAGCCTAACTGTAAACTTTACGGTCAGGAGAAGAACCTAGGAACATGGGCAATTGCTAAACTCAACATGTTCTTGCACAACCTAGATGGCGATATTCAACGCGGTGATACGTTAGTTAACCCAAGACATACAACAAGCCAAAATGGCTTAATGACTTTTGATAGAGTCATTGCGAACCCTCCTTTTTCTCAAGATAAATGGTGGGAACCGTTAGAGCTAAACGACGGGAAAATTGTTGACCAAAAAGGTAAAGAAAGAAATGTAAAATACAGTTCCGACCTAAAAGATCCATTTGGTCGCTTTGGGCTTGGCACAGCTCCACGAACTAAAGCAGACTTTGCCTTTATTCAGCATATGATTGCCTCAACAAAAGACGATGGTCGCATCGGCGTTGTAGTCCCTCATGGTGTGCTGTTCCGTGAGGGAGATGAAGGTAATATTCGTAAAGGCTTTCTTGTCGGTCAAGACAATATCAAAGGTGATTTAATTGAAGGTGTGGTCGGTTTACCAGATAAACTGTTCTTCAACACAGGCATTGCGGCTGCGGTTCTAATCATCAATAAAAACAAGCCTGCTGCACTGAAGAACAAAGTTATTTTCGTTGATGCTTCCGCCGAGTTTGGTGAAGGTAAAGCGATGCGCTTACTTCGTAAATGCGATATAACACGTATCACGACCGAGTACAGCAAAGCAAAACAAACATTAATTGATGCAGGAGAGCAGACGGAAGATAAACTTTCGGAGTTACTGGACTCTGTCTCTGTGGATAAATACCTTCGCGTCGTTGATATTACAGAAATCAAGCAGAATGACTTTAATCTCAATATCAGCCGCTATATCGATTCTTCAGATGAAGAAGAAAAAGTTTGTATTACAACCACTCTTCGAAACTTAGCTCAAATTGACGAAAAGATTTGTAAAGTAGACTCGAAGCTCAAAGATCTCATCAACTCAGTATCTATTGAGGTATAAACTATGGATAACTGGAGAGACTCAAAAATAGAAGAGCTTTGCACCTTACACTACGGCAAATCTCCTAAAGGCATAGATTCAGATGATGGCATTTACCCGATTTATGGCACTGGTGGGATAGTTGGAAGTACCAACGATTATTTATACGATAAGCCGAGTATCATTCTTGGACGAAAAGGGTCTATCGGTAATATTCACTATGTAGATAAACCGTTCTGGACAATCGATACTACTTTTTATGTCGAAGCCAAAAATTGCGATACTAAATGGTTATATTACGTATTCAGTAGTTTAAACATAGAGAAGCTGAACGAAGCTACAGGTGTTCCCAGCCTGAGCCGAAATAACATTTATGCTCAAATGTTAAAAGTTCCAAGCGACCAAAAAGAACAACAAAAAATCGCAGAAGTTTTATCCACTGTGGATAAGAAAATCGACCTTATCGACCAGAAAATTGCAGAAACCGAAAAGCTGAAAACAGGCTTAATGCAAAAGCTATTTTCAGAAGGTGTCGGTGTTCAAGACGAGAATGGAAACTGGCAACCGCATGCTGCGTTTCAGGATTCTCCATTTGGTAAGATTCCAAGAGCCTGGAAATATGCACCCGTAAAATCTTTAGTTTCAATAAAGTCACCCAAGTATGATCCCAAGATAAAAACAGAGAGCTTGCCTTGTATTGAACTAGAGCATTTATCGCAAGGAAGCGGTGAAATACTTGGTACTGTTAACTCGTTAGAACTCGCTAGTACAAAAAACTGTTTTGCAAAGGGTGACGTACTGTTTGGAAAACTTCGCCCTTACCTCAAGAAGTTCGCAAAGCCGAACTTCAATGGAGTGTGTAGTTCAGAGATTTGGGTAATGAAATCAACTGATAATAAAGTACTTCACAATGACTTTTGGTTTTATTTTATACAAAGCGACAGGTTTATTAATGAAGCAAACAAGTCTTGTGGTACTAAGATGCCCAGAGCTGACTGGAAAGTTGTATCTGAACTCATACTACCAATCCCATCGTTCTGCGAGCAGTTAGGCATTGCCAAGATTCTAGAGTGTGTGGATGCAAAGTTAGGTCTTCTTAAGCAACAAAAAGCCGAAACCCAGCAACTCAAAAAAGGCTTGATGCAGAAGTTACTTACAGGTGAATGGCGAGTTCCTGTTGAGGAAACTGAAGCCGCTTAGCGATTGCCTCATGATGCCTTCAGGCGAAGGCATCTGAAAAGCAAAAAACGTAATTTAAATGAACAATAAAAAATGAATAACAATAAATAAAGGAATAATGTATGTCAGGTCAGGCAGAATCGTCGAATCCAGAGTTAGTTGGAGTAGAACGCCCAGCGATTGAATGGTTAAAAATCCTTGGTTATCAGCACATTAAAGGTCGAGATGTAGAACAAACACACAAGACTGAGCCTGTTATTCTGGAGTCAGTGTTAACTGACAGACTACATGCCCTTAACCCTTGGCTGGCCGAGGTTCCGAACGGTGCAAACAAAGCGATTAAACAGCTCAGAGACATATGGTTTGAGCATAACAGCGACTTAATGCTGGCAAACCATGCATTCTGGAAGAATGTTCTGTTTCAATCGAACCTGCAACAAAAAGACAAATATGGTCAACCTCGTAGCATCCGCTTCATTAACCAAACGGGTGCCGAGGGTAACTTATTCCATGTGGTTGATCAGTACGTTGGCAAAAATGCCAACGATGAGCTTTTTAAACCCGATTTACTTTTATTCATTAATGGCTTACCCCTTGGCTTGATTGAGTGTAAAAACAGCTCAATTAAGCTCAGCAAAGGCATTGCACAAATTGATGGCTACCAAGGCACTTTTACTCAACACTTTGCCTTTAATATGGTTTGTGCTGCCATTAATCGTAGCCAAGCCAAGTATGGCGCTATCTATGCGTCAGAACAGTTCTATCTGACTTACAAATTTGATCCGAAAAAGCCTGACGAGAACATTGTTCTTACCGAATTGGAAAATCAATTAGGAAAGAAACCTACAGAGCAAGATAAGCTACTGTGGGCATTGTTCGAGCCTTCCCGCTTCGTGCGCTTAGTCTGTTTCTACCCTATGTATGAAATAGAAAAAGGCGTCATGATCAAGAAGCTTCCACGTTACCAGCAGTGGCGTGCCGTAGAGAAGACGCTGCTCCGTTTACAGGGTAAAGACCCACAACTATTAGGCCAAGAACTTGGCGGCGTGGTTTGGCATACGCAAGGGAGTGGTAAATCACTGACGATGGCACTACTTGCCCGTTTAATGCGAGCCGAAATTTCTGGTTTCAATAACCCAAGTATATTGATTCTTACCGACCGCACTGACCTTGACCGTCAGATCCACAATACCTTTACTAATGTCGGTCTTGAATCGATTAAAGCAGACTCCGTCGCTGGGCTAGAAGCCATGCTCAGCAATGACTACGGCACCATTTTCACTTCGACCGTTCAAAAGTTTCAAGAAAGCGATGGTAAGCAGATACAGGCCGCAAAAGAGTCTGAAGATGAGGATTCCATTGCAGACTCTAAAAGTCGTGTCAGACGCGTTTTGAGGAAGGATGATTCTGAGCAAGAACAGTGCTGGATTCTAAAGGAGAACAATGTTCTTCACGGTCAAACCGATGCTAACGGTAATCCTAAAAAAGCTAAGTGGGAACTCATTAGTGAAGAGAAAGTTGATTTTCGTGTTCTGAGTACTAAGCCAAACTTCTTCGTGATGGTTGATGAAGCTCACCGCAGTCAGTATGGATTCCTTGCTGCATTCATGCGTGCTTCTTTACCGAATGCTAAGTTCATAGCATTTACTGGCACCCCGCTTTTTAAAGACGATAAAGAAACCCTGGGTACATTCGGCGGTAAAGAGTACATCGATACTTACCGCCTCGACGAGGCGGTGGCAGATGGCGCGACACTGCCTATTAAATATCTTGAAGGTATGGCGCAATGGGGTAGCGACGGAAAACTAAAACAAGCTTTTGAGGATGAATTTGGTAATGAGCCTTTAGCCCGTAAGAAAAAGCTGAAGCAAGAGTTACTCAAACAACGTCGCGGTGCTATCGGGCGTATTGAGGAGAATGCTCGCCATCTCGTTGAACATTTTCTATCAAGTGTGAAGCCTCGCGGCTTTAAAGCCATGCTGGTATGTGACGGGCGTGATATGGCTGTTCGCTATAAAGATGTACTAAACCAAATCATGCAGGAGCGTCAAAACAAAGGTCTGCCGACCTTTGAAAGCCGAGTGGTTATCTCTCTCGGTAGTATGACAGATAAGCGCACAGGTATTAGTGAACAACAAGCTCACTATGCATCAGGCTCAACCTCAAAACTTGAAACTATCGAAGAGCGTATCAAGCGGGAACTCCAACAAAGCCAAACACCGATAGCCGTACCGTCTGAAAAGATCCCAAGCTTGGTGAATGATGAATTTAAGCTGCCTTATGGTGATGAATCCGCTAATACCAAAGAAGAAACCAAGTTTAACAACATTGGGTTAATCATCGTTTCTGACATGCTGTTAACTGGCTGGGATGCCCCTATTGTCAGCACTTTATATTTGGATAAACCGCTGAAAGAACATACTTTGCTTCAGGCTATTGCTCGTGTAAACCGAACTCGAAAAGGCAAGAAAGCAGGCTACATTGTCGATTACTTCGGGGTGGTTGAATACCTAGATGAAGCGCTGAAAGTTTATGGGGGTGACGTACAGCCCGATCAAGTATGGACGGACGTCGAAGCGGAGTTACCACGCCTTCAATCTGCTTTGACAAAAGTGTTAGACATTCTTCCGAAAAAGCACAACCCCGTAAAACAACCTGAACCTTACAAAGAGGATGCCGAACTCTACCTAGACCCAGATACTCGTCTAGATATTGTTGAAGATTTCCTCGTTGCTCTCGCTGGATTCAATAGCCGCTTAGATATCGTGTTACCCGACGAACGCGCATCTAAATATCAGCCTTACTTCAAAGTGCTAAATGAGATAAAACTCCAACTGCGCAACAAAATGCCTGAGAGTGCTGATACGGCTCGCATCACCGCATCTGAATCTGAACTGCTTAAAAACATGCTCGACGAGCATATAGAAGCAAGTGAAGTTAAGAGCTTGCTAGGCCGTGAAATTTCAATTCTGGATGCTGCGGATATGGATCTACTCCGCAAACAGAAAAGTGCAGGGAGTGCCGCGTTGGTCATGAAGAACAAACTCAAGCACACCATTAAAACGGGGAAAGGTAAAGATCCCGCCTTCTTTGGTGACTTGGAAGAAGAGCTAGAAAAGCTTATCCAAGATGAACGTGAAGGACGTATTGAACAAGCTCTATTCCTTGAACAGCTAGAGCTTTTTGCTCAGCGTGTTCGTGATAAAGATGCCAAGCCATCTGAAATGGGCCTGGGAACAGCAACAGAGCGAGCCGTGTTCAACTATCTGGAAAAACAGGTAGAGGAAGCAGAAGCTTTGGCATGGACTAAAGGCATCTTTAGCCACCCTGATATCGCTGAAGTCATGTTGTCACCGATATGGAAAAAACAGACTGATATTCATAATGAGATCAAAAAAACAATCAGGACTATTTTACGTGGTCTTGGCGGCTGGGATATGACTGTAGCACGTCAGCACTCTGCTGAAATTTTCAGTATTATGCTGAACAACTGATCCTTTGCTTCATCAATGACGAAAGAAACACATGCCAATTTTTCAATACGGTACAACTGAAATCGAGTGGGAATTTAAGCTCGACTCAAAACTCAGTCACCACTACGTTACTGTAGAACGAGGTAAGACTGTTCTTCTCAGAGGCCCAAGTGCCTCTGAGGATGAGCAACGTGAGCTGATTCGTTACAGAGCAAGATGGATTAAAGAGCGCTTAGCGGAAGTCAATCAACCGTTAAAAGAAGAAATCGTCACAGGTAGCCGAGCGCCCTACCGTGGTCGTTCTTTCTATTGTGAAGTGATCCCTGCGCCAGAGTTATCGACGGTAGAAGTGAAGTTTAACCAAAGCCGTTTTAAAGTTCTTTCTCCCGAAGGCCACTTCGTCAGCCGTAAGCGATTCAAACCAGCTTTAGAACGTTTCTACAAACAGAAAGCCTTAGAAAAAATCGCTTCTCGCTTACGCTATTGGCAGCAGGAAACGGGGATGCAAGCCACGACTTTCCACATAAAAAAGTTTGATGCACGTTGGGCTAACTGCACCGAGAACAATGTTCTGGAGTTCCACCCTCGTTGCATGGAGTTTTCCAATAAGGTGATGGATTACATAATCCTTCATGAGCTATGTCATACCGTAGAAAAAAGCCATAGCAAAGACTTTTGGAAACTAGTCGCCAAGTATTGTCCTGACTGGAAAGAGCTGCATGAAGAGGTAGAGCGTTCTGGGATGGGGATCTAGCGGAGTCTACTGCACTTTGAAAATGCTAAGAGGCACTGCCCATTGCTCTAAATCTTTCACTCGCCCTCTACTCACGACTTTTTATTCGCTAGTTTAATTGAATAACTTTCATCTTTTAGGAACCTAGCGAGAACAATGTTCTCGCAGTATCAAACTTAGGTGTTCAAATAGGTTTATGATACATACACACCAATTAAAACCACTCAACTAACAAATTTTAATTCAATATGGTTTTTAATGTTTTTCATTATACATAAAAAACTTTTTAGTCAAGTTGAAAAAACTCTTGATTAAGAAAAAACAATCTAATATATTAAATCCCGTAGCAAGAAGCAG
>NZ_MUFO01000044.1:0-26406 GCF_001995345.1 Salinivibrio sp. IB872
CCAATTTACTCTCACTGAACGCAGCGATTGAGGCTGCGCGCGCAGGTGAGCCCAATTTACTCTCACTGAACGCAGCGATTGAGGCTGCGCGCGCAGGTGAGCAAGGGCGGGGATTTGCTGTTGTTGCCGATGAGGTGCGCCAGCTATCGCAAAGGACCAGCTCTTCAACCAGCGAGATTGCTAATGTCGTTGAAAATAACCGTAGCTATATTGAGGCAATACTAATATCGATACAAGAAGCCCAAGGCACATCAGATACGGGGAAAGATAAAATCGAGCAGGTAGCGGCATCGATGGAAGAAATTGAGCGCGGTGCGCAGTCTGTCTCGTCGATGGCGACAGAGCTGATCCAACTGCAGCAATAAGAGGCTCAGGAGAAATACCGCAGTGCCTGGCTCTACACATGCTTGAGCCAGACACGCTCAGCGCGGTTTAGGATTGGCTGGAATGATCGTCCGAATCAAACTGCTTGATTAAAACAGAGGTATCACAGCGGCCAAACCCGCGCTGTTGAAGTTGTGCGTAATGCTGATCAACTTGTTGGGTGAGAGGGAGAACCACGCCTAATTTGGCGGCTTCGTCTAAACAAAAGCCAAGGTCTTTGCGCATCCAGTCAATGGCAAAACCGAAATCAAACTGATCGTCTGCCATGGTGTGGGCGCGGTTGCTCATCTGCCACGAGCCTGCTGCACCGTGCTGGATGGCGCTAATCATTTTGTCGATATCTAAATTGGCCGACTGGGCAAATGCGATCGCTTCTGACAAGCCCTGCAAAACGCCAGCAATACAAATTTGATTGGCCATTTTACAGCGCTGTCCACTGCCATGGGGGCCAATGTGCTGGCTTGCCTTGGCGTAAGCGCGCATGACGGGTTCAACACGTTCAAAAACGGATGGCTCACCACCAACCATAATGGTCAATGCGCCATTTTCCGCGCCTGCTTGTCCGCCCGACACAGGAGCATCTAAAAATTGGATACCCTGTCGGCCACAGACGTTGGCGAGCTCTAAGGCCAGTTCGGCTGATGTCGTGGTATGATCGATCAGCACACTGCCTTTTTTCATGTTGGCAAGTACACCTATATCGCCATACACGACACTGCGCACATCGTCATCGTTACCGACGCACATAAAAACAATATCGGCGTGAGCGGCAGCCTCCGCTGGTGTCGTACCGAAGGCCCCTTGATATTGTTCTGACCAGTGTTCTGCTTTGGCCGTTGTGCGGTTATAGACAGTGGTTGGAAAGCCATTTTTTTGTAGATGTCCGGCCATGGGGAACCCCATGACGCCTAGGCCAATAAAAGCCACGGAAGGAGTTTGAGTTGTCATATAGCATCCTTGTTGTTATATGAGCGATAATTTATCAGAAACTTAACCTGATTTGTTCCTTCAGATGATAATCTTGTACCATCACATTTTGTGTTGTAACACGGATTATTATGACAGCACCTCAATCTATCGCTTTAACCATTGCACACATCAACGACACCCACTCGCATTTTGAATCGACACCTGTTTCGCTGAGCTTGGATAGCACACAGACGCGTGTTTATGCGAACTGCGGTGGCTTTGCACGTATTGCATCTGCCGTTAAGCGTTTTCGTGCTGAGGCGGACCAGAAAGGCCACGCTTTCATGTTCTTGCATGCGGGGGATTGCTTTCAAGGTACCTTGTACTATTCCCTATTTAAGGGGCAAGCCAATGCCGATATGCTCAATCAGTTGGGCATTGATGCGATGGCAATCGGGAATCATGAGTTAGATCAGGGTAATGGTCCGGTTGCTGATTTTCTTGATCGTATTACCTTTCCCTTGCTGGCCGGCAATTGGCACGTTGCCAATGAAGCTGCAGACAAAGAAAAGCGCGTTAGTGAAAAGCCCGCGTTATTGCCGTATTTGCCCGAACAGAAACGCGCCAGCGTGATGATCAAGACGATAGCAGGGCGTAAAGTGGGTATTTTTAGTCTTGCGGTCGAGCAAATGGCTGCACTGGCTAACCCTGATCATGACACGCCCTTTTTGCCCGCGACAGAAATTGCTAAAAACACAGTGGCATACTTGCGTTTGCAAGGGGTCGGTACCGTGATCCTGCTCAGCCACTTAGGGTATGACAAAGATAAATCATTGGCTGAATCTGTCTCTGGCATTGATGTGATTGTGGGTGGGCACACCCACGTCCTGCAGGGTGATTTTCAAAACATTGGCCTCGACAACCAAGACCCTTACGGTTATCGAGTGAATGATACTTGGATTGTCCAAGCCGGTTGCCACGCTCAGGCAATTGGACGCTTTACATTAACGCTAGATGCTAAAGGGCGCCCGACCCATTTTGAGGGGCAAAACTATTTATTGTTAGGCCGCAGTTTGGCGATGGATGCGTCGCGTGAGCATAAACTGACCGCTTCTTCATACCAAGCGGCACGTGACTATTTGAACCAACAGCAAAATCTTCTGATTTTGCCGAGTGATCTCACCCTCAAGCAGTATTTGCAGCAAACTTATCGCCCTCGGGTAGCACAGTTAGAAAGTGACATTGTCACGTATGTCCCGCAGCGGTTGCGTCATGTTCGCGTGCCGGATCAGCAAGGCGGCAGTGATGTCGCGCCATTGGTGACGGAAAGCTTTCTATGGGCGGCGCGTGAACAGGGTATCGAGGCAGATTTTGCCATTCATAATGCCGGCGGCGTTCGGGTGAGCTTAAATGCAGGTCCGCTCTCTGCCGCACTTATCGCAGGTTCATTACTTCCGTTTGCGATTGATGTGATTGCGTATCGGGTAACTGGCGCGCAAATCCGCAATGCGCTGGAAGGTGCGATTAATAATGCCACGGATAATGGGGTGATTGGACTCGGTTCGGGCAGTTTTCCCTATTGTGCCGATCTGCGCTATCGCTATGAAGCATGGCAGCCAATGGGCGGGCGCATCACCCAATTAGACATTAAGCGCGGTCAGCACTGGATTGCGATTGACGATGAGCGCCAATACGTTGGTGTGTCATCTTCATATACCGCGCAAGGTAAAGAGGGCTACGATGCACTTCAAACCGGGCGTCGTCGCTCGATTGGTTTATCGATGGCGGAATGCTTCATGCAATACGCGCGAGCGCAAGATGTATTGCAGCTCCCTGATCAGCCTTTGGTGTGTTATCTCGCATCACCTCAGCAGGGCGAGAGCTGCTGGCAATCATAATCACTTACTTGGCCCATCCCTTGCTTACTATCAGATGAAGGGTAACCACGGCACTTTGTTGCCGCAAGGTTAAGTTTTCATCTCCATGGTCGATATGTATCTAGGAACGCAGTTTATCGGCACACGAATAGAAAGTGAGGTTCGTATGGAAATGCGTGATTGGTTCGATGTGGGTTTAATCACCTTTTGGCTACTCGCGTGGGCATCGTTAGTGTATTTCGTGCCCGTTATTTAAGCGAGTTATCCGTGGTGGCGTTGTGGGATGCGCGCTTTAAACGTACTCCCCAACGCACCAGTAACGGTTGTAAATAAATAGGTAGCTGAATGGCACCAATGAGGGGTAAAAATACCGGCCCCAATGCAGCGCCAGCTACTGTATAAGTGAGTAACACGTTACGATTTACGGCGGTGACTGCGGCAATCATGCTGGCTTCTTCCCCGTACCGCCGATAGATACAATACACAACTGCAAAGAAAAGCATGCATAATGCGACTGAAATTGCTAACAGCTCCAAGGCGTAACCGCTATCCATCTGCCACATAGCGCCAATCGGACCCACCAAGCCCAGTGGAAAGCTAAACACCAACACAATCGTGAACTGCGCCAGTTTTCCATGAATACGTTTTAACTTCTCAGGCTTAATCCATGCATGAAATAGCGCGGCCATCCCCATCGGACCAAAAATAAAGATCACGAGCCTTGCGATATAACTGTGTAAGTCGAGTGAGAACGCTTCGCCACTCAATAGGCTGAGGTTGATAAAGAGTACAATGGGCATTAGCAAGGTTGACGCAATGGTGTATGCCATGGCGATTAATGCGTCCATTTCTAATGAGCGAATAATGGCAGGTGTCGCGAATAACGAGCCAGTGGCACAGATCCCGCTGATCGCGAGTAGCATGTTATCGGAGGCGCCCAGTCCCCATGCAATCGTACAGGTGATGATGGTCAGAACCACGGCATGAACAAATGCGTAAAGCCAAACGCGCCATTGCCCGAGAGCCCTTACCAATAGGGACTGGTTGATCCCGAGTAAGGTAAATAACATTAATGCGAATAACACATAGGGCAGGTAGGGAAAAAGTGCCAATGAAAGGTGAGGAAACGCAAAACCGATTAAAGCGGCAATAAAAAGAAACAACGCAGAATGTCGAGCAAGAAATGCTAGCATGGACAGCACCCTAATCACATGTGTAACGGCAATGTTACCAGCTTTTTCCTGAAAGTGAGTAAAGTTTGTTCGTTTTCGTCGATTTATACGCAAAAAAGCCTGATATAGCATGTCTCAGAAGGCAGCTTCAGCAATCGATGTTGTTTAAAATCTGCCGTATCCCCCATTATTTATCCCTGCTCTTTGTTTAACCGAAAATTAACAAAAATCATTGCGGTGGATAGCCGTGTTTCGGATAAATAAAACTAATGCCTGGGTTGAATTATCATCAGTTTAGAATCTAAGTCACTGTTTCTATAATGCGCCGCGAGTGATTCAGAAAACAAAGCGAGGATCGTATGACAACTGTTACGGCAAACATGCCACGCACACGTCGATCTTACGCGGTGACAATCAAAGGACTGATCGCTCATGCCATGGATGTGTTGTTCACCAGCAACACCAATGCACATGCTTATGATGCAAGCCGTTTACCCGCACATTTGCAACGTGATATTGGCATAAACCGATAAGATGACCTGATAAAAATAAAGCGCCATATCATAACGGTATGGCGTTTTTTTTTTGTTCTATCGCGACGGTTAACGTAAAGAAACCGGTGCGCGACTAGTACTTTGGCTTGGATCATGGCAGGTTAGCTATTGACGCTAAACGTATTTTAATGGAGCGACAAACACAATGGGATGGTTTTCTAAATTATTCTCACGAAACGATGCCTCTTGCAAGGCATCAGCCCCAACAGTGACCCCGACTGAGTACAAAGGCTATCTAATTTATCCCGAAGCAACGCCAGAAAACGGGCAGTACCGAGTGTGTGGGCGAATTTGCAAGCAGCAGGGACAAGAAACGCTCACGCATCAGTTTATTCGCTCAGATTTATTGGGGAATCAGGAAGATGCCAACAGCTTGATGCTAGTCAAAGCCAAAATGATGATTGACCAGAATGGCGATCGCCTATTTTGACCTTACTTCTGGCATGGGCTTCTGCGCCATACCAAAACTAATGCATAAATATTCGAAACAAAAAAAGATAAAATGTAGTACTGATCACATTTACACCAGAATTGCGATCCTTGCCCTGTGGTGATTGTCGCTCAAACTCGTTAAGTTAGTGATGTTGCGTTGCTAAGCATCGGACGCTGACAACAGACTGCACCCACGTCGCACGTGCCTTATGTGGTGCTTGCGGCGTTATTTTTTATCGATTTTTCGCAGTCTTTATGGGTTTTATCAAGGTATGCCTTTTTTTGTCAGTATTATGCCTACAGGTGCTTGATATTTGACCTGTGGTTCGTTACAAAAAATTTCTCATAAGCCAATAGTCAGGGAATAGCTATGCAGATTGGTGTTCCAAAAGAAAGGCTCGTTAATGAAACGAGAGTTGCTGCGACACCAAAGTCGGTGGAGCAGTTGATAAAACTCGGCTTTGAAGTAGCAGTTGAAAAAGGCGCTGGGGAGCTAGCGAGTTTTGAAGATACTGCCTTTGAGCAAGCCGGGGCGAGTATTGTCGATACCGAAGCCGTTTGGCAATCGGATGTCATTTTTAAAGTGAATGCACCGGGTGTGGTTGAAGAAACCGGTCAAGACGAAATTGCGCTCATTAAAGAAGGAGCGACGCTAGTTAGCTTTATCTGGCCAGCGCAAAATGAAGACTTGTTGACGCGTTTGGCGGCTCGCAAAATCAATGTGATGGCGATGGATGCGGTGCCAAGGATCTCTCGTGCACAATCGCTGGATGCGCTAAGTTCGATGGCCAACATTGCCGGTTATCGCGCGGTGGTCGAAGCCGCGCATGAGTTTGGCCGTTTCTTCACTGGACAAATCACTGCGGCAGGTAAAGTGCCACCTGCGAAAGTCTTTGTTGCGGGCGCTGGCGTGGCCGGGCTTGCCGCCATTGGTGCCGCAGGTAGCTTGGGGGCGATTGTCCGTGCGTTTGATGTACGCCCTGAAGTGAAAGAACAAGTCGAAAGTATGGGCGCCGAGTTTTTAGAGGCTGACTTTAAACAAGACAATGCAGACAGTGGCGACGGTTATGCCAAAGAAATGTCTGATGAGTTTAATAAAGCTGCCGAAAAACTCTACGCTGAACAAGCGCAAGATGTCGATATTATTATCACGACCGCGCTCATCCCCGGCAAACCTGCCCCGAAACTGGTGACCAAAGAGATGGTCGACAGTATGAAACCGGGTAGCGTGATTGTTGATTTGGCCGCTGCAAACGGCGGCAACTGCGAATACACGGAAAAGGATAAAGTGATCACAACACCCAACGGGGTGAAAGTGATTGGCTACACCGATATGGTAGGCCGCTTACCGACGCAGTCATCACAACTGTATGCCACCAACTTGGTTAACCTCACTAAACTTCTTTGCAAAGAGAAAGATGGCAATATCGCCATTGACTTTGAGGATGTGGTGATCCGTGGCGTGACCGTCATCAAAGAAGGTGAAGTTACATGGCCTGCGCCACCGATTCAGGTCTCGGCGCAACCTAAAGCAGCACCCAAAGCCGAGCCGACGCCAAAAGCCGAGCCTAAGAAAACCTCTCGTGCAACCAAATATGGTTTAATGGCCGCGGCCGCTGGGGCATTTGGTTGGATTGCGAACTATGCGCCGAGCGAGTTTCTTTCCCACTTCACTGTGTTTGTTTTGGCCTGTGTGGTCGGCTACTACGTGGTCTGGAATGTCACTCACGCACTGCATACACCATTGATGTCGGTGACCAATGCGATTTCCGGGATTATTATTGTGGGCGCATTACTGCAAGTCGGACAAGGCATTGGGTTTGTCACCTTCCTCGCATTCATAGCCGTGTTGATCGCGAGTATCAATATATTTGGCGGCTTTACTGTTACAAAGCGCATGCTTGAAATGTTCCGTAAAGGATAAGGAGAAACAATGTCTGAAGGATTGGTACAAGCTGCGTACATTGTATCGGCGTTGTGTTTTATTCTGAGTTTGGCTGGGCTGTCCAAGCAAGAATCAGCGCGGGCCGGCAACTATTACGGTATTACCGGGATGGCGATCGCGTTAGTCGCGACGATTTGGGGGCCTGAAGTACAGGGTGTTGGCTGGATTATTCTTGCTATGGTTATCGGTGGTGCGATTGGTATTTATTATGCCAAGCGTGTTGAAATGACCGAAATGCCTGAGCTGGTGGCTATGCTACATAGTTTTGTGGGTCTGGCTGCGGTATTAGTGGGCTTTAATACCTATATTGATCATCCACCATTGACCGGTGCGATGCTTAATATCCACTTGGTTGAGATTTTCCTCGGTGTATTTATCGGCGCGATTACCTTCACCGGTTCAATTGTCGCTTTTGGTAAACTCCGTGGTGTGATTTCTTCTAAAGCCTTGATGCTGCCGCACCGTCACAAGTTGAATCTAGCCGCGGTTGTTGTCTCGTTCTTGTTGCTGATTAGCTTTGTGAATGCGGAAGGGTCAACGGCAGCACTGTTGATTGTAACCGTTATTGCGTTAGCGTTCGGTTATCACCTTGTAGCCTCGATTGGTGGTGCAGATATGCCGGTCGTGGTGTCGATGCTTAACTCCTACTCAGGCTGGGCGGCTGCCGCCGCAGGCTTTATGCTAGCAAACGATCTGTTGATCGTGACGGGTGCGCTGGTAGGTTCGTCGGGTGCGATTCTGTCGTACATCATGTGTAAAGCTATGAACCGTTCGTTTATCAGTGTGATTGCGGGCGGGTTTGGTTCTGATGGCACGGCGTCGTCCGGTGACGAAGAGATGGGCGAGTACCGCGAAGTGACCGCCGAAGATGTTGCTGAGATGCTGAAAGACTCAAAAAGCGTCATTATCACTCCAGGCTACGGCATGGCGGTTGCTCAGGCGCAGTATCCCGTCTATGAAGTGACCGAGAAGCTTCGCGGGATGGGTATTGACGTACGTTTTGGTATTCACCCTGTCGCGGGCCGTTTGCCTGGCCACATGAACGTATTGTTAGCCGAAGCGAAAGTCCCTTATGACATCGTGTTGGAAATGGATGAAATCAACGATGATTTCCCTGAAACGGACACTGTCTTGGTGATTGGCGCGAACGATACGGTTAACCCTGCCGCGACCGAAGACCCGTCAAGCCCGATTGCAGGTATGCCTGTGCTTGAAGTGTGGAATGCACGCAACGTGGTGGTATTTAAGCGTTCTATGAATACCGGCTATGCTGGGGTGCAAAACCCGCTGTTCTTTAAAGAGAACAGTGCGATGTTGTTTGGTGATGCGAAACAAAGCGTTGAGGCAATATTTAAAGCGCTTTGATTGGCAAAAAGCATCAATATAGGTATAAAGAGTCAGCGAAGGCTGGCTCTTTTTTTTTGGCGAGAGGGGTCACGTTGGCTTGCGGTGTCATCGTTACCGATTGCTTTCATCGTGTGTAATAGGCCGAACTTACATTGCACTGACATTTTATTTACGTTGGGTGATAAGCTTGCAACTATGCGAATCCTGCTGTTAATGACTCTGGCGCTTATGGCGCTGCCAACGAGTGCTGCAAGCTCTTTCTCTGAACAAATGACAGCGTTCAGAGCACAGCTATTGCTTGCCGATCCGGTGGCGCGATATAACCTCATTGGCATTAACCGCGCCTTCCCCAAGGTCTTACTCAGTCCCGACAGTTTATTGCCGCAAACCGCTAATTACCCGCTTAAGGATATTCGTCGCTTGTACCAAGCCGCACAAAAGTGCCAAGGGCCGTGGCCTGTACACCCCAAAGTGACTGAGCCTTTAGTGTTCACGCGAGCCATGTGTAATCATACCCAGTTGCCGGTTGCTTGGTTTTCCCGTTCAGGGTTTATCCATCCTGGAGGAGGCAGTTATGCGGCGAAATATGTCGAACAATTTCCGTCTCGGCGCAGTGAGCTGACCCGTTTTTTTCATATTCAAGAACGGCCAACGGCACAGCCGGATACTTGGTTGGGGCGGTTACAGCGTATGGATACTGCTGCTGTTGAAGCGCTGAATAGTGGTGCGAAATCGTTACTCAGTAGTGATGAAATGTGGGTTCGTGTCGGTAGCTATTATCACTTGTACCCTTCGACACAATGGCAGCCATTATTAGCAGAGTTTGATTTGCGTTTGTCCGCGATGGGCGAGCAAGATTTTTGTTTGGCGCGCGTGGGAAACATTTGTTGGAATGAAGAAAAAGCGCCGACGTATTGGCCCTATTTAGTCGGTGCCTTGATTGTTATCAACCTTGCGGCGCTCGGAGGTTGGGCATTTAACCGTTGGACTGTTCAGCGTCGGTTGATGCAAGAGCGGATGCTGGTGCTACAGATCCTCACCCACGAACTGCGTACGCCGATTGCCAGCCTCTCAATGACGGTAGAAGGGTTTAGGCGCAAGTTTGATACCTTGCCTGAGTCATTTTATGACGAGTTTCGGCGCTTGTGTGAGGATGCACGTCGCTTAAAGCAGTTAGCGGAAGCGAGCAAAGACTATTTACAGTCCAACCAGAAACCGTTGAATAAAGAGACGATCCCTTCACTAAAAGAATGGTTGGGGTACATCTGTGACGAGCACAATGTCACTATGTATGTCTCGCAAGATGGCGCCGTCAGTGCCAATGTGTATTGGCTAGCAACCTCATTGAACAATTTGATCGCTAATGCGGTCAAATACGGTGTGGCACCGGTTGAAGTGCGCGCACAGGTATTGTCAGATCGTTTTACGATCGCGATTCAGGATCAGGGCGACCTGACTGCCAAGGACTGGAAACATATTCGTAAACCCTTTGTTAGTCAAAGTGGCTTAGGCCTCGGACTAACTATCGTGGAATCTATGATTGAGCGGATGGGGGGTAAGCTAAGCTTATCGGGCCCGCCCACTACATTTACTTTGGAGATTCATTGTGACGCAAGCGACGTTACTTCTGGTTGAAGATGATGCCAACTTGGCTGATGGCCTACTTGCCAGTTTAGAGCAGGCCGGTTACCGCTGTTTATACGCCGATAGCGCGACAAAAGTGGCAGAGCTATGGCGTGATGCAGACTTGGTGATCCTCGATCGCCAGTTACCCGAAGGCGACTCAATTGATTGGTTGCCTGACTGGAACAAGCTCAAAACGGTGCCTGTGATTTTGCTGACCGCGATGGTCTCCGTGCGTGACCGTGTCGGCGGCCTTGACTCTGGCGCCACTGACTACATCACCAAACCTTTTGCTGAAGCAGAATTGCTGGCACGTATTCGTGTTCACCTGCGCAACCCTGTTGGTGAAGTCGATGCATCCAGTGATGAAATTGTTGTCAACGATGTGCGCATTGATACTGCAAGTCGCGCAGTAATGTGTGGCGAACAAGAAGTGGTACTGACACGAACTGAGTTTGATTTGCTCCACTTTCTAGCTAAAAATGCGGGACGAGTGTTCACACGGGATGAGCTACTGGATCAGGTTTGGGGCTACAACCATTACCCGACCACGCGCACGGTCGACACGCACATTTTGCAACTTCGCCAAAAGCTGCCCTCAGTCAATATTGAGACATTGCGTGGCGTTGGCTATCGCATGAAAGCATAATGCGTTTACGGCTCACGCACGGTTTATTCGCTGCTGCCTTGATAGCAGGTGGTACCCAAGCGGCTTGGTTTGATGGCAATGATGCCTTGACCAGCGCCCATCAACGCCTGCTGGAAGGGAACACAGCAGGCAGTATGGATGCCATGATTGAAGCCTGGCAGCAGCCAAATCTATCCGCGTCGCGTCAGCAACACTTGGCGCAGCTGCTTGCGTTGGCGATAACCGAAGATTGCGGGCGGAGCTTGAGTCAGCAGACGATGCCAGATTGGCTGAGCAATTTATCCCTGCGCCGTGAAACGGTGCAGACGACCAGCCGTGTCTATTATCGCTTGCAAGTTCGTGGGGAATCTCAGCCCGGTATCGCCCGTTTTTCGCTTAAACATTGGCCTGATGAAACCATTATTTCGCAGCGTTTGAGTGGTCAAAACCAACACCAGTGGTTGCTAGAGCAAGATGGCCTTTCCGAACCAATGAAAGAAGGGCTCTATCAGCTTGAGGTGACGTCAGTGGAAGGAGAAACATGGACCAGCTGGTTATTGATGACTCAGCCTCAACCTTTACAAAAAATCAGTTGGAAAGACACGCGAAGTTGGCGGATAGCCCCGCCTGACAGCTTAGACTCCACCTGTCAGCGCCCGTTTCTCACGCTCAACCTCTATCCCCACAATCAGCCAGATGGTGCACCGATATGGTCGGTCGAAAAGCACAAACGCCTGCCCACGACGTTGCCAGTGCTGGATGTACCGAACGGCCAGTATTGGTTTAGTGTGGCGCTGATTGAAAGACGCTGGCAAGGTGCGTTGTCTGTTGAGGAAGTACAGCGAATTGGCCGGGCGATTGATTTACCGGATTTGGATCCGGATGCGCTTCGCGCAATAAAGCCCGATTGACCAAGGTGTTACACGGCTTAAACCTGATATTGTTCACATCTTTTGACCTTACTTGATCGCGCTGATCGCCAAGCCGCTACGCTCTTTAGATAAAACGAAGAGGAAAGCGAGGCAACCTAATGCACGATAAAAAACACCTACTTGTGCTTGCACTTGCAGCATGCTCAGGGTCTGCAGTGGCAGCGACCAATCCTACCGATGCGCGAACAAATGCGATGGGTGGGGCTGCAGTTGCGGCAGGCGACTACTTATCTGCAGGATTTCACAACCCTGCCTTGGCGGCACTTGACCCTGACAGCGCATTTGGGGTGCTTTTCCCTTATCTTGGCGCAGAAGTGCGTGACCCAGATAAGCTCATGGATGATTTAGATGATATCTCTGATGCGTACGATAACAACGACCTAACGGCCGCGCAGCAAGCGATGCGAAATGCGCAGGGTGATCAGGCGCACTTGGATGCAGGGGTCGGTGCAGCCGTGGGGATCCCAACTGGCTCTATCTCTGCGACACTCTTTACCTCAGGGATCATTGAAGGTGCAGTCCTACCGGATATTAAAGACAGCGACATTACCACACCGTCGATTAACCCCAGCTCGACCGCGACCATCGTTGCCGTGGGTGTGGGTGAGCTGGGTGTTGCGCTTGCATCAAACGTGGAAATTGCCGGTCAACGTATCGCGGTGGGTGTCTCCCCAAAATTACAACGTATCACAACTTATAACTATGGCGTCTCGGTGGATTCTTATGACACCGATGACTGGGATGATAGCCGTTACCGTGAAGAAGATAACGGCTTTAACATTGATGTCGGGGCGGTGTGGCAGACTGGTCCTTATCGCGTCGGCTTGGCCGGTAAAAACCTGATCAGTAACGATGTGGACACAGTGACAAGCAGTACAACGGGTCACAGCTTTACCTATGAGGTAGGGCCACAGTTTACGCTTGGCTCGGCGTTTGTCTCCGACTTTGTCACCATTGCCGGCGATATCGACTTAAACAAGAGCAAAGGGTTTAAAGGCACCCTGAATATTGACGATGATACCCAGTTTTTCCGGATCGGGGCTGAATTTGATGCCTTTGGCCATGCCCAATTACGCACTGGTTATCGCGCGGATATGAAAGATAACGTTGAAGACGCATTTACTCTGGGTCTAGGCTTGTCACCCTTTGGGGTGGTCAACGTGGATATCGCGGCGAGTATCATTGATAGCAACAGCTATGGGGGCTCAGCCCAACTCGCATTTACTTTCTAAGCTCGCGGTGTCGAAAAGTCGATGACAACGTAAAAGGCAGGCCCTAAAATAGCCTGCCTTTCTAATAGATGAGCGTATTTATGTTCGACGGTATTACATTGACGCATGATGAGCAGCAACAGGCTGCAGAGCGTATTCACGCTTTGATGGCACAGGGCATGAGTAGTGGTGAAGCCATCATGAAAGTCGCGGCAGAGATCAGAGCACAAGCAGCGGCGGCCTCAGCGTCTGAAGAGTAAGAAAAAGCAGCAGAATATGCTGCTTTTTTATTTACAATTCACCGGATCCCTGATTTATTTAATAGTAGAGAGGTCAAGGGAGTCGGGGATGAGTCACGCGGTCGAACAAGCAAGAGAGTGGGCACGAGTCAGGCATGCGCTGCAACGATATGGTGCGCAGCCTTATCGCTGCCATCTCGATCATGTAGAGCGTATTGCTGCACCATATGGTGAAGACGCACGTATTGTCGCTCAGTTGCATGATATTCTTGAAGACACCGCCACGCGTGTCGAAGAGATCGCCGAACGCTTTGGACCAACGATAGCGCGAGCGGTTATGCTGGTGACCGATCCGCGCAAACCGACCCGACATGAGAGAAAGCGGGCACTCAACCAGCGTTTGATCGCACTGGATCCTGGCGATGACGCCGCATGGCTTGCCCTGATTGTTAAAACCTGTGACCGTCTTGCCAATGTGATCGCAAGCAGTGAGCACAGTCCACCGCGTTTTCAGCAATACCAACGAGAGCATGGCGGCTTTCGGGTGGCCGTATATCGACCTGGTCTATGTGACAATTTATGGACGGAGTTAGATGGGCTGATTGATGCCGGCCAGCAAGCCGACCGGCATCCCGATCACCAACTTCACGCTTCGATATCGTAGATAGTCGGAATAGGTTGACGTTTGTGCTGGGTGGCTTGATAAACCTGAATGATCTTCTCTTTAACCGCCTCATCGACGGGCTTGCCTTCTAAGAAGTTATCAATTTGCTCATAGGTCAGCTGAAGCGCGTCTTCATCAGCTTTTTGCGGTGACAACTCCTCCAAATCCGCGGTCGGGACTTTATTGACCAACACCTCTGGCGCACCCAGTGCCGCAGCCAATTGGCGCACTTGTCGCTTGCTTAATCCAAATAGAGGAGCAAGGTCGCAGGCACCATCACCGTACTTGGTATAGAAACCAGTAATGTTTTCCGCAGAATGATCGGTCCCAATCACTAATCCCTGAGTTAGTCCAGCAATCTCGTATTGAGCGACCATGCGAGCGCGTGCTTTGACGTTACCTTTGACGAAATCAAGGGTGCCTTCGTTATCGGGTAACAGATCCACCGCCGCGACGGCATCTAATACCGCACTGTGCGTGCCATCAACACCGGGTTTGACATTGACCGTGACCGTCTTGCTTGGCTTGATAAAGGATAATGCCAATTGCGCTTCGTCTTCATCTTTTTGCACGCCATAGGGCAAACGCACCGCGATAAATTGATAGTGATTGCGGCCGATCTCTTCGTTCAATTGCTCAACGGCTAGCTGGGCTAATCGACCACAAGTTGAAGAATCAACGCCGCCGCTAATACCTAATACCAGGCTGCGTGTTCCCGAGCGGGTGAGCATGGTCTTAATGAAGTGAATGCGGCGTGTAATTTCTGCTTGTGGATCGATAGAAGGTTGAACGCGCATTTCTTCGCGGATGTGTTGTTCCATGTTGTGTTCCTCTTGATTTCGCTTGCATGCGACCGACGTGATGATTCTTATTGGGTTTATTGTGCATGATCTCGCAAAGCTTGGGTATAGCTACGCCAAGATTAACCGTTATCACTGGTTACGAGATAGCCAATACATCGATCCGCTTCGCCGATGGTCGCGCAATCAGGCAGATACATGTAAACTTCGTGGCAAAGAGGAATGATATGACTGAAAAAATTGCCATTTTTGGCAGCGCGTTTAATCCGCCCACACGCGGGCATGCTTCTGTTATCGAACAGTTGACGCATTTTGATCGTGTACTGCTGGTACCAAGTTATAAGCATGCGTGGGGAAAATCGATGGCCTCGTTTGAACAGCGTTGCCAATGGGTTGATGCCTTTATTCACGATTTGAACATGCCGCAGGCCACCTGCTGTCGCCTTGAAGCAGAGCTGGGTAAAAATGGTGACGCTGTCACAACTTATATGTTGCTGACCGCGCTGCAGGCACACTATTGCCACGCCGATCTGACTTTCGTCGTCGGGCCAGATAACTTATTAAAATTCGGCCAATTTGCGCACAGTGAGCAGATCCTGGCGCGTTGGTCTGTGCTAGGAATGCCAGAATCCGTCAATGTACGCAGTACGTATATCCGCGATCGGCTGGCA
This sequence comes from Salinivibrio sp. IB872, assembly GCF_001995345.1. Taxonomy (NCBI): domain Bacteria; kingdom Pseudomonadati; phylum Pseudomonadota; class Gammaproteobacteria; order Vibrionales; family Vibrionaceae; genus Salinivibrio; species Salinivibrio sp. IB872. Next base: position 15,389 of record NZ_MUFO01000044.1, read on the forward strand.
AAAGGGCTGCCAGTCGACGACTTGACGACCCCAAGTGTTGCTAAGCAACTCAGCGATACAGCATTCTCGTTCTCTGATTAAGCGAGTACAGCTTGATATTCGTCGGATAGCGCAAGGGCGGTATCGTAAGATAGCCCAAGCGACGTTGCTGCAGCTTCCAACTTGTTGCCGGATTTGAGCTGCGCCCTTAACTGGCGGACGGTGAGGTACTCGCACAACGCTGAATAGGTAAGCTGAGTGCAGGCCTGGAAGGTAAAATGCGCGTTGTCACCTTCGAGAGGCCGCCCAGCATTCGCTTGATCAACACAGGCCGCTACACATTGATAGCTAGCGTCCTTTGCGATTGCGGGTGATAGCGTCACCAGCTGATCGAGCAGTACCCCATGCAGGCGACGCGTTGCCGGAGTGTTTTGGTTCGCGCCGGATAACGGATCAAGTGCTGTGAGTCCGGCATGCAATAATGCGCTGGGTATCACGTGGCCCGTAGACTGAGGAAGTGACACCGTCACTCTAGGCGATACCGTTAGCTGATGTAGGCTGGTGTGTGGCGTGATCATCAGTGCGTATAGACAATCAAACGGAAGCCAAAAGCCTTGGCCAGCGTACACGGGAATATCGTGTTTACCGAGACGAACGAGAACTAAACCGATTTCTACGTATAAGAAAGTGGCGGTATGGCGACGCTTTCGCGGGGTAAGCACGAGGCGATCTTGGTGATAGGCGGTGTATTCGCTGGTGTACTTCATGTCTGGCTCTCATTTTTACAAGCCGGCAATGTTGAGCACTTTTAAACAAGAGGTCAAGCCCCAATATGATTGAGGGAACTCATGAGTACAGTATAGGTCTGACCTCCAACCTCTATAAAATGTCGCTGGATTAACTTTGAATCCTTGTTTGACCGCGTAGAATGGCGCGGTTTTTATCAAATGAAACGGAAAAACGTGCAAACAGTTAACGATCCTTACCAAGACATCCGCCCTTATCATGATGATGAGGTACCTGCAGCGATTCATCGCTTGATCCAAGACGATGAATTTATCAATGCGATCTTATCCTATCGTTATCCTCATGCTTCGGGCCCGCTAGGGTGGTTACTTAAGCCCGCACTTAAACTTTACCTCACCCAAAAGTGGCGCAACATTAAAACTGTACAAGACGTACAGCTGCATGTCGCGAGTTACATGCGCAAGATGATCAAAACATCATGTGACAACGTCACTGTTTCGGGGGTCGAGCATCTTTCGCCGGATAAAGCGTATCTCTTTGTCTCTAACCATCGTGATATTGCGATGGATCCCGCGCTGGTCAATTGGTGTTTGCATCAGCAAGGCTTAGATACAGTGCGTATCGCGATTGGTGATAATCTATTGCGTAAACCCTGTGCGACCGAGCTGATGAAGTTAAATAAGAGCTTTATCGTCAAACGCTCCGCCAGAGCGCCGCGTGAAATGATGAAATCGCTCTCTCAGCTGTCGGCGTACATACGCCATTCATTAGATGAAGGCCAGTCTATCTGGATTGCTCAGCGTGAAGGGCGTGCAAAAACAGGATTAGACATGACCGATCCTGCCATCCTCAAGATGTTCTACATGGAAGGGCGCAAAAACAAGCAATCCTTTGATGAGTACATGCAGGCGCTAAATATCGTGCCGGTGGCCATCTCATATCAAAATGATCCTTGCGACTTAGACAAAGCGACTGAGCTAGATGCCGTCAATCGTTTGGGCGCTTATGAAAAGAGTGAATTTGAAGATATTCAAACCATTGTAAAAGGCATTGTGGGGCAGAAGCGTCAAGTTCATGTCGCCTTCGGTGCGCCCGTGACGGTGTCACAAGCAACACCAGAGACGCTAGCGTCAGATATCGATCGCCAAATTCACTGTTTGTATCGACTTTACCCTGCTAACTATATCGCTGCGGGGGAAGCGCATGACAGTGTTACCGCCGAAGAGCGCGCGCTGTTTGAACAAAAGTTGGCGCAAGCACCTGAGGCAGCGCGCGATTATATTCGTCAGATGTACGCGAACCCGGTGATCAATGCGCAACGTGCCGCCAGCGATCAAGCGACGATATCGATAAATTAAGAGTGACAATGTCACTTATTGCTAGCGTGAAGGCGATCCCACACGGGCGGATCGCCCACTTCTTCGAGCATAAAGTCGATAAACTCGCGCACTTTAGGGGCTAAATGTTTGCGGCGAGGATAGACGATATAAATCGGGAGCGCGAGGCAGGGATGCCAGTCTGGTAAGATCTCAACCAGCTCACCTTTTTGAAGTTCATCATCGAGGAGGTAGGTCGCTAAATAGGCAATCCCCATCCCCGCTTTTACAGCTTCAAGCACGGCAGGGGCATTATTGATGTTGTAGCGGCCCGATACGCGAACGACTTGCTCATTGCCTGCTTTATTGAATGGCCATTTATCATAGCTGCGTTCGCGACTTTGATAGGTGATACAATCATGATGCCTCAAATCACTTAATTGACTTGGTGTTCCTTGCCGAGCTAAATAGTCCGGCGAGGCAACCAGTTTAAATTGGCAATCTGCGAGCTTGCGAGCCACCATTCCCTCTGGCGGTTGTTCATGGATCGCGACCCAGCAATCATAGCCTTCTTCAACCAGATTAGGGCGATGATCAAAGAGTGTAATATCGAGATCGAGCGCAGGGTACTTTTGCCGAAATGTGGCAAAACTGCGAGTGATCAATGTGTTACCAAATGACTGTGCGACACCGATACGTAATTTACCTGTTACTTCGTCACGATAACCTGCCACCATGGCTTCCGCTTCGTCTAGCGTTGCCATAAGTTGCGCACCATAGTCGGCGTATTGTGCCCCGATTTCCGTGAGCGACACAGAGCGCGTATTCCGCTGCACCAATTGCACTCCCAACCTGTCTTCCAAATAACGCACTTGCTTGCTGACTTGGGATTTTGAAATCCCTAACCGTTCTGCTGCACGGGTGAAGTGTTGTTCTTGAGCCACGGTAGCCAAAACAACAATTTGTTGGAGGTGATCAAGCATTACTTACGCTTCCCTGAAAGTTGATAGCCAGAAGCGTACCACAGTTCAATCCAGCTCGGGAGAGCAGGGTATCATTTAGTGACACTGTCACGTCATAGTTAAGATACTCAAAGTGACTATTGCACTTATTTCATAAAATACTATCCAAACGTGACAGCCCACCAACTGCCAAAATCGTTTATCGCTTCAATCTTTATATGGCTAACAACGTATTCACCTATCGCCTTCCTGTCATCCACAACAAAAAAATAAATATTTATCAATCATTTAGGTTTATTGTTTGTCAATATAAACAATGGATGGTGTGAATTGTAAGCACTTACTACAGTGCTGTAATTTAATTACAGTTAGAGAGTTACTGGGAATAATTATCAACTATTTATTAATTATATTCATTTAATGAATCGATGATATCTGTTTATATTCATGGGCTAACATGGATAGAATTCAGGCTGGAGGTGGACATGATCGAATTACTCAAGCAGTTTTTTATCTTGGGCTGTATGTCATTTGGTGGCCCTGCGGCGCATATCGGTTATTTCGAGCGCGTTTTTGTGAAAGAGAAGCAGTGGCTGAGTGCAGAGACGTTTGCGTCAGGTTTAGCGATCAGCCAGTTTTTGCCGGGACCAGGTAGTAGTCAGCTTGGCATGTATATCGGCTATCAGCGCGCTGGTTATTTGGGGGCATTGGGGGCATTTGTCGCGTTTACGTTGCCTTCTTTCGCGTTATTAACCGCAGCAGCGATGTTTAGCAGCAGCAATGATACGGCGGGTTGGATAAGCACACTGATTAGTGCGGCTAAGTTATTGGCTGTGGTTGTGGTGATTGACGCGACAATATCGATGGGGCGAAAATTCATCCATTCGTTCACTACAGCGGTGATTGCAATTGTCACCACGGTATGGCTACTAGTGTCGCCGTCTGGCGTTGTTTACCAAGTACTCCCCATCTTACTCGCTGGCATGWTCGGTGCTATTGGTTTTAAACAAACCAGTGTTCAGGCGGCTTCGATATCGATGGAGCACGCGCAACGGCGCAGCGGGATCATTCTCAGCCTGTTTGGGTTTTTACTCACGGTTCCTTGGCTTTTCAATAGTGTCCTGCCGGTACAAGTATTCAACCTGTTCTACCAAGCGGGAAGTTTTGTATTTGGCGGCGGTCATGTGGTGCTGCCGTTGTTAGAGCCCATTGTGGGTGACGTTGTCACAGACTCTGCATTGATTGAAGGCTACGCCGCCGCACAATTAGTGCCAGGTCCGATGTTTACCATGGCCAGCTACCTTGGCGCGACGGTTGAAGGACTATCGCCAATATGGGGCAGTATTATCGCCACAGTCGCAATCTTTTTACCTGGCGCGTTATTGATGTTTGGTGTATTGCCCGCGTGGGAGGCCGTTAAATCGCAGCCTAGATTAGCGGGGGGCATTATCATGATTAATGCCAGTGTTGTCGGCCTCTTAGCGGCAGCGCTTTATCAACCCGTATGGGTATCGGCGTATAGCCAGTGGGCTGATTTAATCCCGATAGTCGTTGGCTTAGTTGCACTCATTAAATGGCGATTATCGGTTTTTTGGGTGCTGTTAATGATGATTGGTTACCAGTGGTTCTTTTGATGCCTTCCAGCCCGATATGAGTTCGGGCTTTATTTTACTCCCTTAATGCACTATAACTTTATATGTTAATTACAAGTTCAACATACTATCTGGTGGGCAAAGATATCTCAGTTACCAAAGCAACAAGTATCACACCATACGGTGTTTAGATGTGGTGGGCAGAAAGTGCGGTGCCCCAAGCGGTTATAACTCTTGGGGCGATTGTTCGTGGAGATATCCTTTATAGCGAGTATTGCCATGTCTGGCGACTGCCGGTTTCCGATGCACGTTGAGCAAGTTCAATCGCGTAAATTACCTTAGTCGCTGATTCGGCGCTCACCGGGGAAGGGCGTTGATGTGTGATCGACTCTGCCAGTAAAGTAAAAAGTTGCTGGTATTGGCCAGTATGTAATGGACAAGTCATTTTAGTGACGCTGTCACCTTTCTCTAGTGTTGCTTGATGCGACTGAGTACCAAAGTTTTTGTCCAATATGGACATGGCTGCACGCAGTTGGTCTTCTTGAATATCTAACCCGTCGCAAGAGAAAGTTGCCTTTTCGCCGTGTACCGTAAAGCGCTCTGTGGTACCTGACCGATATGGGCTAGAGTTCAATATCACCTCGCTATCTGGGTAATGCAACGTGAGCTGAAAATAGTCAGTTGTTTGGCAGCCCGGGCGCAAAGCGCGACATTGTGCCGAAATAGCGTTTGGGTCTCCAAGCAGGGTTAGTGCTTGATCAATCAGGTGCGAACCTAAATCGAAAAGAATACCAGCCCCTTCGCCAGGCAGTTCTCGCCAACGTTGCCTTACTTCTGGGCGATAGCGGTTAATGCTTGAATGCATGACTTTAATATCACCAAGCTCATCGTTTTCTAGCAGCGATTGGAGAGTCAGAAAGTCGCCATCCCAACGGCGATTATGGTAAGGACAGAGGGTTAGGCCTTTTTCATCCGCCAATTTTGCCAGGGCAAGGCCGTCTTCACTGCGCGTGACAAATGGCTTTTCCACCAGAACATGGCAACCGGCTTCGAGTGATTGGCGTGCGTGCTCATAATGCAGATGATTGGGTGTGGTAATGACGACCAAATCAGGACTTTCATGCTCAAGCAGCGTATTGAGATCTGCGTAGCATGTCGCTTGGGGTAAATGTAGCCTGACGTTCTCGGGCTTACTGGAGACAACGGCCGTAATATCAAACTGCGACATCGCGTTAAGAAAAGGAAGATGGAATGTGTTGGCAGAAAAGCCGAAGCCAACCAATGCGGTTTTAATCATGAATAAACCCAAAATGGACGGTGTTTGGTTAAACCCTATAGAAAACCTCAAGGATGATCAATTGGCGCGCTCGACAACATCGATTATGCTAGTGCAATCAAGACTGAACGTAATCATTCATAGTCACTAGCATCTTAAACGTACCCTTAACTGGTTGTAAGCAAAGCTTAGTGACTACGAGCTAAAGAGACATTTTAGCTTTGGTAAATAGTGACATTACAACTTTGCGCCTACAATTAAAGTGCGCATTATCTGCCCTTTATGGTAAATATAAGTCCCTGTATATAAAAGAAAAAGTAATGCATAGCCCGAGACCAACTTGATTATAAAAGAGTTGGTTATAAAAGCTATGAATAGAAAAATAACGCAAAACTACATTTTTAGACGTTTTACATGTGGACTATCTATCGAAGACACCGCGAAACCATCATGCCTAACAAAGTGCCACTACACTGGAAGATGAGTGGTAAGCAGCTCATCATGCCTAACAAAGTGCCACTATCCCCCCATCAAATTTCTACAGCTGCTTACATCCTGAAGCTGGCACCTAATGAAGAACACAAAGCTGCATTGCGATTGCTCAAGTTCGCGAGGGTATTAAAGCGGTACGCGAGGTAAGTGTAGAGAGAAATAGCATACGCCAGAGCATACAGAGCGTTCGCTTTGGTCTAGCAGGGCGGAGGTGGTCGGTGGTTCTGTTGGTGTATGTATCTGTATCGGGCGATTAGCTCTAGTGCTTCTTTCTACTGATGCAAAGCGCCCTTATATCACTCGCACTTTTCACTATGGCTCGCAAAATTGAGCCTCTTAAGTGCGAGTGATGGCTACGTGTCTTGATTCTGAGAATAGCGCGAGCATGATAAAAGCGTATACGACAATAATTAATCCTAAATCTCTCCTTAGCCGCATTAGTTGCGGCTCTTTTTTTCTGATACTCACAAATTAGCGCCACACGCAAAGTTTAGAGTTTTCTAAATCCCCTTTTTTGATATTCGAAAAATAATAAGTATATTTTCTTGAAATTTACGCGCAATGCGCGTAATATTGGTATTAAAAGTTAAGGAGAACATCATGTATCACACTAGCCCAAACAAAATAGAATCAGGATCAATCAACAACAACGGCGTAGCAGGTAGCTGCTTGTTTTTTTCTGATGATGTATACGTGATGACTGCAAGCAATTGTTATTATGTATATGAAGCTGATTTTGATTGTGTTCGCGCTTCACAGCTTCATGATGAAGAAATCATTTCTGAAATCGCCGAGTATTTTAACTGCGATTTAGAACTTGCTGAATCTCTTTTAGATGCAAGTGAAAATGAGTGGCAACAAGAGTTTGAGTGTGATGCTGAGTCGTCTTGGTGGCTCCAAGGAAAGCGTGGCGAATGCGCTGTAAAAATGGGTTTCGACGGCTGTGAAGACGAAGACGAGCAAGGGACTGTTTATATCATTCCGATGCTCGGTCGTGAAGATGAATTGAAGTTAGCTGAGGTAGTAAATGGATAATCCAAAAACATCAGAAATAGTATCTCTGAGAGAATCTTTGCAACTTTCTAACAGTATCGGAATTACAGCAGCTCAAGATAAATGCGCTGACATGCTACACACAAGCAGACGAGCGTGGCAGCAATGGGAAAAGGGTGATCGCAAGATGCACCCTGCATTTTGGGAGCTAATTAATATTAAGTGCGCAATGCACACACCAAAAAGTTAGTAATACTCACTCTTTTCCGAATACCCGTTTTTTTTTAATCAAAAACGCCATGTGCCCACACCAAACGGCGCGATATTCTCAGTCATGCTTAAAAGCTGCATTTTCTACCTCAATTTCTGCCTTTAACTTTTTTAATTCATCAATAGCGCCGTCGTAGTAAGCATCGATAATGCGCTCCTGATAGCTGTTGTCATCATCGCAGCCAAATTTATCGGCTGAATACTGTACATTTAATGCAGCAATGCGCGAATCAATCCGTTTTATAATGTCGCTCATAATGGGTACCTTTGTTGCTGAATGTGTGTTTAATGTATCGTGCGATTCGCACGAAATGTACCAAGAATTACTAATACGTCTAACAAACCTAGGCTAACTCTACTTGAATCAAAATCTTCAAATCCCGTGTGGTCTCWGTGTCRTTYTTGGAGCGRAACAGGGTGCCGATGAGGGGGATGTCGCCCAGAACGGGGACTTTCTGAACCATGTTGCTYTTYTCYTGRCTGACTGCGCCGCCAATCATRATGGTTGTCCCAGGGCGAATGTCGAGAGTRGTTTGCAAGGTGCGGTTTGACGTGACAATGTCACTTGCTTTTACTGTGCCGTCTACRCGGCTAAGTTCCTGATAGACGTTGATTTCGATTTTGTCTTTGTTGAACACGTARGGCGTCACGCGCAGGATTARTCCAATGTCTTTCCGTTCAATGGTGGTGAAGGGTTTGTCGCTRTTTTCGTCGTTGTATGAGCCYGTSACRAACGGGACGTTTTGACCMACGGAGAGTTGGCCCGTTTGCTGATGCTTWATCARAAGACTGGGCTTYGAGTGAACAGAGACACGCTCACTGCCGCTTAAAAACTTCACGTAAGCGTCAAAGTTCAGTGAGTTGTAAAACACGCCCGCAAGCTCGGAGAATACGTTGCTCCCGTTTTCTGCTTGGGTGCTGAATGTTGCATCACCCATCTTGGCCACAAATGCCGTGTTGATCTCCTCCATGTCTGTATCAATCGTTTCGAATATCACTGCACGTACAAGCACTTGCTGCGGGACGTAGTCCAGTGATTGCACCAGCGTTGCAAGTTCACTTTGCGCAGAACGGGGCGCTGTGACCATCACACCACGACCATTTAAGACAGATTGCGCGACAAACAGGTCGGGTACGCCGAGGCGGGTAGCGTATGACTGGAATGCCGTGTTAAGTGATGTCAGCACTGAATCGGCTTTGACGTTGATGAGGCGGTAAACCTTGGTCGTGATGTTGTCTTCGGGTTTGAGTCGGTTTTTGCGGAATACGCGAATGATGTCTTTGTTTTCTTGATACGCAAGGCCGTTTGCGCGGATGACATAGAAGAACACATCACGAAAGTTTGCCGCTCGACCGATGTTGTAGATTTTGACATCGCCGTCGATGGATGGGGACGTCACAATGGTTTTGCCCATGACGTCACTTGCCATGATGAAGAACTGGTCGAGGGTTTTACCCTGTATGTTACTGATAAGCTCCGACGCGGGCGCCTGACACGCGCAGAGCATGAGTAGGGCGACCATTATCCGTTTCATCTTTGCGGAATACGCGAATGATGTCTTTGTTTTCTTGATACGCAAGGCCGTTTGCGCGGATGACATAGAAGAACACATCACGAAAGTTTGCCGCTCGACCGATGTTGTAGATTTTGACATCGCCGTCGATGGATGGGGACGTCACAATGGTTTTGCCCATGACGTCACTTGCCATGATGAAGAACTGGTCGAGGGTTTTACCCTGTATGTTACTGATAAGCTCTGAGGCGGGCGCCTGAAACGCGCAGAGCATGAGTAGGGCGATCATTATCCGTTTCATCGTGTGCGTTCATCCTGATTCTTGAAGTAGTTAAAGGTGCCGAACTGGGCAATGTTGAGACATTCGGAGTGTGAGACGCTGTAGCGCGTGCCTTGCTGGGTGTAGCACTTGCACGACATATCAACCGCGTAACAAAACAGCTGGGGAATATCGAGCTCACCGCGCGCGATACGGTCGTCAAAGACGGGAGCGGTGAAAGGCAGAGCGTCAACGCGGGGCGTGAACAGCTTAAAGTCTGTGTTTGCGAGGCTGTTATCCGAGAGGGTTGCCGTTTCTGAGTGAGTGACGGTGTCACCGTTTGCGGTCTCGGGTGTGTCACTGGTGAACTTGTTAACGAGAAACAAGATACCCGCTGCCATTGCACAGAACGAGAATGCAGCGACGTACAGCGCGAGTTTTACTTTGCGCGGCAGTTTTGGTTTGTGAGTGTGGAGGACAGCGGATAAGTACACACCAAAGAAGCGTTTGTCTTTAGTGATTTTCTTGGAGCCCAATCGCCAGAGCGCTTTGCTGTCGTCCGTTGGAATGAGTTTGTGATCTTCCCAAACCTTGAGATATTTCAGGCCGTAGTTGAGGTAATGTTTGTGATTACCGATACGGCGGCGAATAAACACATCACAAWCACGAAAGTCTTGTGAGATAAGGACTAAATCAAAGCCTTTGTGGCGATGGGTTGCGTACTCCTCAACGGCTTTTGGAACACTCGCCCCCGCGCTCCTCGTTCCCCAGATATCCTGAATTTCGTCAATGACAATCACCGATTCGTGGGGGAGTTCATGCCATTTGTGCGGGTTGTCGAATTGGATCCAATGCAGGTTTAAATGCTCGACGTGCGCGAACGTGAGTTCATGCTCGGGGATTTCAAGCATGGTGCACACGTCGCGAATTTTCGTCAATGACAATCACCCCCGCGCTCCTCGTTCCCCAGATATCCTGAATTTCGTCAATGACAATCACCGATTCGTGGGGGAGTTCATGCCATTTGTGCGGGTTGTCGAATTGGATCCAATGCAGGTTTAAATGCTCGACGTGCGCGAACGTGAGTTCATGCTCGGGGATTTCAAGCATGGTGCACACGTCGCGAATCTCTTTGAGAGCACAGGCGGGGTAGCAACGCTTAATCCATTTGAGCCACAGCGCGAACGGTTGGTGCTTTTCGTATTCGTTGGCAAGGAACGGGAAGTCGCTTAGCTCTGCATAGCGGTCTTCTTTGTGTATGCGTTTTACTTTTTTGTGTATGAGCTGGTTGTCGGTCGATGGCATGAACACACCATAGAACCAGCCCTTAAAGCTATTGCACACGTCATAGTCAAAGAACAGTAGCGGCACGCCGTGGTAGTAGCGTTGGCGTCCCTGAAACACGCTTTCTTCGCAGGTGAATTTGACTGCATTGAGGGTTTTGCCGGCACCGGGCAAGCCACTGAATCCATAGAGCATGATTAACCACCAAAGGTTGTGGGTTTGCGCCAGCTGGAACGGTAAGAACGCGCACCGGACAAGCCTTTGTATGTCGTTGTCCAGACCAGCGTTGAAATAATGATGTTTAAGCCCTTGTCGAGACCGAGCAGGCCAAGGA
>NZ_MUFO01000045.1:0-21940 GCF_001995345.1 Salinivibrio sp. IB872
CCAAGGGTGGCTTTGCTAACGAGAACGCATCCAAGGGTGGCTTTGCTAACGAGAACGCATTGCTCAAGTTGCTGTATGCAGGTATGTTGAAGGCGTCAGAGAAGTGGACGCATCCGGTGCAGAATTGGAACCTGACATTGTCCCAACTGAGCATCCACTTCGAAGGACGGCTCGACGACTACGTAGATCTTTAAACGCCGGGTGACACAGAACTATGAACACCCTCTGTCCAAGGCATACACCATTTGCGGTTGCGAATGCATTAACCATATGAATAGCAGCTTGGTCTGTTGCTCGGTTATATGAACCCCTCAGTGTTTTTCCATCAATGGCAACTACTTCACCATCCGTTAATTCATGACACGATTTCATCCATTCTATGAAGGCTTTTTGTAATGCTTTTGTGCTCATGGTTCCCATCACTCTTGCGATCGTATCTGCCGATGGTGATGTTTTACCTGAGAAGCCAAAGCGTAATAAAAAATCACGCTGCTTACGTCCATAATCACTAATGCCTTTCCAGGTATCATGACCAGACAACACCGCACAAATCGTTATCAAAATAATATCTGATAACGTATGTTCAACTTTACCTTCTTGGCGAATGTCTTTAATGGAAAAGAAATGCATGAATGGGCTTTTATCTTCTGTCATTTAAAATCTCCTAAACGTTAGGAGACCATTAAATCGCACTGAAAATGATCAACAAATTGATCCCTTATTTTCACTTATTTTAATTAATAAACATGGCATGACGCACGGTTTTYAGCCTTAAGTAACAACTTAGTCATTAATTCRCTACCCCAGGCATGSYGCGGATCTTCATGCGTTTTCCCTGAGGTGTGAGCAACGCTATACTTTAGCTTCCGCATACCACCTTAAACACTAAGCGCAACGCATAGCAAAAATTCCACGCGTTGCGAATTACTCTTAAACAGTTTGTTAGCTTGTTGCTTGATAAGATGCCATTACTCCATCTAAATAGCCTTTAGCAAAAGCTCCCTGAACACTTCTGTGCCGACCAGTACCAGCTTGGCTATCCGGCAGCAAAGTGTAATCAATGCTTAGGATTTGTGAACGCTGTATTCCCTGGTTATAGCCATGATCATATGCGCAACCAGCACACTTGTGTCGCCCATTAAACTTACTTTGGTCTGGTGGTAAGGTCTCTAAAATAGGGTCATATCTATGGWCCAATTGACAAGTCATTATTTCTCCTTAGTTTATTTTCAATCAGTTAAAGCTAACATTGTATTATTGCGCGCATGCTCAATTCCCCAACACCGTCACACGTGCCTTTTCTTTATTAACGAGCTGTTATTAAAATACTTACAGCTCTTTACTATTGTCTCACTCTCGAGAAATTGGACAAAAAAGCCTACCTTTGAAGACAATCCCAGTTACCCACGCTACCGCCCATCGATTGTCCGCATCCGGTAAGCGATCTGTCTCTTTGTTTACTTTTTAGCCTACCAAATGTCTAAATACCTTTTCATGCGCTAGTGTCCAAAATGTTAGCTAGCGCTTGTTCTGTGATATTCGCTCCAAAAAATTACTTTGCGGTCGGTTACGGGAGTCGCGTTTGGCGGGTGTAGGCTGGGAAGAATAGCAGGTGTAAAAGTGTCGTTTTAGCGGTGTTTGGGGGAGGCAGAAAGCCGCTATAGCTGGGTGTTAGCGGAGGTGACAGCTGGCGTCTAGAAACTCGGCGGTGGTGAATTCTTTGGTTTAATTTGACCAAACGCGGTCAATTGGTCCTTTTTTACGCAAAATTAATGATTATTTCACTAAATTTGTACAACAAATTGTGATTTAGGTTGGTATAATTTTCACCACTTTAACCTCCTCCGCACGCTGTTGGATATTTGTGCTGTGAATATAGACGTCAATAACCTCCTGCTCCAAAACGATATTTTGCTCCTTTTTGTGGTACTTGCCATGGGCCTTGCGGTTGGAAAGGTCAAAATTGGTAATGTGCAATTGGGTGGATCCATCGGTGTACTGTTTACCGCGATCATTTTCGGTAACGCTGGGTTTACTTTCTCGCCTGATGCGCTCAGCATCGGTTTTATGCTGTTTATCTACTGTGTAGGTATTGAGGCAGGCCCGAACTTTTTTGGCGTTTTCTTCCGCGATGGTAAGTCGTATTTGCTACTGGCGCTCACCGTGCTGCTCACTGCCATTGGCTTAACCTTGTTTTTCCAAGAGCAATTGGGGCTGGATATCAGCATTGCCACCGGCATGATGGCAGGTGCACTGACTGCAACGCCGGTACTGGTGGGCGCGAAAGATGCCCTAAATTCCGGACTCACGGGCGTTGAGGGTGAGCAACTGGGCATGATGATCGATAACCTCAGTGTCGGTTATGCCATGGCGTACTTAACCGGTTTGGTGAGCTTGATTGTGCTGGCGAAATTGATGCCGAAGTTACAGCGCCACAACTTAGAGCACTCTGCACAGCAAATCGCCATTGAACGCGGCTTGGGGAGTGAGTCGCAGCGTAAAGTCTATTTACCTATTATTCGCGCCTATCGGGTCGGCCCTGAACTCATTCAGTGGATTGATGGCCGTAATCTGCGCGAGCTGGGTATTTATCGTCAAACTGGCTGTTACATCGAGCGCATTCGTCGTAATGGCATTTTGGCGAACCCAGATGGTGACGCGATTTTGCAAGAAGGCGATGAGATTGCACTGGTGGRCTATCCCGATAGCCATGCCCGCCTCGACCCCAGTTTCCGTAACGGGAAAGAAGTGTTTGATCGCGATCTGCTCGACTTGCGCATTGTCGAAGAAGAAATCGTGGTAAAGAACGACAGCGTCGCACAGAAGAAGCTTTCCGATCTGAATCTGTCAGAATATGGTTGTTTCTTAAACCGTGTGGTGCGCGCACAGGTAGAAATGCCGATGGACCAAGGGATTATTCTCAATAAAGGTGATGTGCTGCAGATCAGCGGCGAGAAAAGCCGCGTGAAAGGTCTGGCTGAGCGCATTGGTTTTATCTCGATTCACAGCCAAATGGCCGATCTGCTCGCGTTCTGCTGTTTCTTTATTCTCGGCCTTGGACTGGGGATGATCACCATGACCTTCGGCCAAGTGACCTTTGGTTTGGGTAATGCCGCTGGTTTGTTGCTGGCGGGAATTAGCTTGGGCTATTTGCGCGCCAATCACCCCACGTTTGGTTATGTGCCGCAAGGGGCGCTGAATATGGTCAAAGAGCTCGGGTTGATGACATTTATGGCTGGCATTGGATTAAGTGCCGGTGGCCGTTTATTTGAATACATCGCCGATATGGGCTTTTCAGTGATCATTGCCAGTATCTTTATCAGCGTGATCCCTGTGATTATCGCCTATTTGATTGGCGCCTATGTGTTGAAAATGAACCGCGCGTTACTGTTTGGTGCCATTGTCGGTGCGCGTACCTGTGCGCCTGCAATGGATATGATTAACGAGCATGCCCGCAGCACCATTCCGGCGCTGGGTTATGCAGGCACCTATGCGATTGCCAACGTGATCCTCACCTTGGCCGGTACTCTGTTGATCATTCTGGTGTGATTTATTGGCTAACCTTCTATTCGGTCAGCAATAATTCAGCGACTATGCATATAATGAAAGCGTCCAATTTGGGCGCTTTTTTGCTCACAAGGGGTTACGCATGCAGGTGCTTATTATCGAAGATGATTCGATTCTCAGTCATCACGTGAAAACGGAGCTGACTGAGCTGGGTCATCATGTGCGCTGTGCCAGCACAGCCAGCGAGGGGCTGTATTACGCCGATCAATTTCCAAATGACATTGCAATCATTGACTTAGGCTTGCCTGATCAAGATGGCATTAGTTTAATTCGCGACATTCGTTCCAAGGGGCTGCGTTTGCCTATTTTGGTGCTAACTGCCCGCGCGAATTGGCAGGATAAAGTGACCGGGCTGGATGCCGGCGCGGACGATTACTTAGTGAAGCCGTTTCAAAAGCCTGAATTGGTGGCACGGCTGAATGCCTTGGTGCGACGAAGTGCCGGTTTTGTGAAGCCCACCATTACCGCAGGTGATATCGAGCTCGATTTGCTGGCCAAATCCGTCTCGGTAAAAGGCCAACCTTTAGAGCTAACCGCCTTTGAGTATGATCTGTTTGAGTACTTGATTCGCCACAGCCGCGAAGTGATCTCCAAACAACGCTTACTCGATGTGCTGTATCACGACCAAGACGGCGATCCGAATACCATCGAGGTGATGATTAGCCGTTTACGCAAAAAACTGGTACAAAGCGGTCATGAAAACCCGATTTCCACCGTGCGTGGTCAAGGGTATCTTTTTGAAATCCAAGCTGAGTAATTCATGAAATTAGGCCAATTCGCTTTGTGTCGTTGCCGCACGCGGTTGCGGACCCGTGTGCTAGCTACCTCGATCGGTATTATTTTACTGTTTTCGATTGCCCTTGCGGCCTTGATTAATAAGCTGTATCTGCAAAATTCAATGGCGGCTTACTCGCGCGATCTGGCCTCGCAAATCCCGATGGTGATGGCGCAGCTCAGCCGCGATGGCTTAATCCGTGCCGACCAGCTCACCGCATGGATCCAATCGCTTGATCCATCAAGCTCGGATTATATGTCGGTACTCTGCACCCCAGAAAATCACACGTTATGGACATCGCGAGATGTCAAAGCCTTTGAGGTGGATGACATTTGTGCCCTCTTCCCCTCGCAAGCTACCACGCCACAGTATCTCTCGATTGCCGGGTTTAACGTGGTGGCCCAACGGTTATCTTCTGATAAGCAGCCAAGCGATAGTCCTAATCATTTGTATGTGCTGCGTAATGTGGGGCAAGAAAAGCAACAGCTCGCCAATTTGGAAACAGAGACATGGTTTTACATCAGTTTGCTGTTCTTTTCTGCTTCTGCGCTGGTTGTGGCGGCCTGCCATTGGAGTTTTTCGCCACTGCGCCGCTTGGCGAAAGAGCTGATTGCGATCACCGAATCGCGCCAACAAACCTTAGACAGTGATTACCCTGATGAGCTGCAAGATCTCACCCAAGCACTCAACCAGATGATCACGCAGCGGGAAAAACAAAAAGTGCGTTATCGTCACGCTATGGATGACTTGGCACATAGTCTTAAAACACGCTTAGCAGCCACCAACGCCCTACTCGATGATAACAGCTTGAATCGCGAGCAATTGAACAAGCGTATTTTGGAGCAAGTCAGCCAGATGGATGACATGGTTCAGTACCAGCTTAAACGGGCTTTGGTGGGGCAACGCGGCCTAAAGCGTGATGACAGCTCGCTAACTATTCCTGTCGATAGTCTGACGGGCATGTTAGATAAAGCCTATCGAGATAAACCAGTGACAGTGATCCGTGGTTTTGCTGACGATGCCACCCTCCCGCTTCATCGCAGCGATCTTATGGAACTGCTGGGAAATTTACTCGAGAACGCGTACCGCTTTTGTCTGGAGCAGGTGCTGATACGATTGGAAGATAAAGGCGATGCGTGGCAGCTTTCTATTGAGGACGACGGCCCCGGCGTACCGGAGTGCTATCGCGAGAGTATTTTTCAGCGCGGCGTGCGTGCCGATCAGCTAAATCCGGGCACGGGGATTGGCTTGGCGGTGTGCGATGAAATTATTGCTAGCTATGATGGCACCATTCAAGTCGCCYAATCCTCATTACAAGGCGCCGCGTTTGTTCTCACCCTGCCCAAACGCTAGCTAACACCGAGTTTGATGCCAACAAAAAACGCAGCCGTTTGGGCTGCGTTTTTCATTAAGCTGCATTTTACTGGGCTGCGGGTATGTCGGACTCGGCGAGGCTGCGCATCTCCCACTCGCTAAGGCCGAAACACCAACGCGAGCTAATCGCTGTCTGGGTCTGCTAACAAATCGTCCTTGGCAGCCATCATATATTGGTACATCGACCAATAGGTTAAGCCGGTTGCGGCATAGAGCGCGACATAACCTAGCCATTCAATCCAAGGCGCGGCGTGCCAAAGCAGCATCGTCAGAGCAAACATTTGTGAGGCCGTTTTAAATTTCCCCACCCAAGAGACAGCAACGCTGGCGCGTTTACCAATTTCTGCCATCCACTCGCGCAGGGCGGAAATAATCACTTCTCGCGCAATCATGGTCGCAGCAGGAATCGTGACCCAAATGGAGTAGTAATGCTCGACAATCAGCACCATAGCAATTGCCACCATCACCTTATCGGCAACAGGATCGAGAAAGGCGCCAAACCGGGTCGATTGTTTTAAACGGCGAGCTAAATACCCATCCAACCAATCAGTAACACCGGCAATCACGAAAACGAGTGCCGCGGCAAACGGAGCCCATTCGTAGGGCAAATAATAGGCGATGACAAAGACCGGAATTAGCGCAAGGCGCAAAAAGGTCAAAATGGTGGGTATATTAAGGCGCATGCTCAGCTTTTTATTGTTGGATTGACTACGTTATGTTGCCCCATTGCCTCTAACCTTGCAATGAGGAATGAATTTTCTCTGCCAGTGTTCGGCTGATCCCGGGGACTTTGGCGATTTCTTCGACACTGGCGTTGCGCAACTCTTGGATCCCACCAAGATACTTCAGCAGAGCTTGGCGACGTTTCGGGCCAATACCTTCGATTTGGGTCAGCACACTTTGTTTGCGCGCTTTTCCACGTGCGGCGCGGTGTCCAGCAATGGCGTGATCATGGCTCTCATCGCGAATGTGTTGAATAAGGTGCAACGCCGGTGAGTCGGCTGGCAACGAGAATTGCTCGCCAGAGACTTTGATCAGTGTCTCTAGGCCCGGTTTACGGCTGGTCCCTTTGGCAACACCCAAAATAAGCGGATGAATGGGCCAATCGGCGATCAGGGGTTTCAGTACCTCCCACGCGCGATTGAGCTGCCCTTTACCCCCATCAATCACGATAATGTCGGGGATTTTTTCTGGCTCGAGCTGTTTGCTGTAACGACGGGTCAGCACTTGGGCCATTGCGGCGTAATCGTCGCCGCCGGTGATCCCTTCAATGTTGTAACGGCGATACTCTTTTTTTAGCGGGCCATCTTGGTTAAACACCACACACGACGCCACGGTTTTTTCGCCCATGGTGTGGCTGATATCAAAACATTCCATGCGCTTGACGGGGTTTAACCCTAGCGTTTCTTGCAGGACCTTGTAGCGGTGCTGGATGGTCATGCGATGGTTTATCTTGCTGGTTAATGCCGTACGCGCATTGGTGTTAGCTAGCTTTAAAAAGCGTGCCCGCGCGCCGCGTGGTTTGCTTTGCAGTTGCACTCGCCGCCCGGCGATTTCACTCAAGGTATCTGACAGCCAGGTAAGATCGTCGCCGATGTCATCAGAAATCAAAATGTGGCTAGGAATGGTGCGCCCTTCTGCTTGGGCCAAATAAAACTGGCTGACAAAGCTAGACACCACTTCGGCAGGTTCCGTCTCCGCCGGCATTTTGGGGAAGTAGCTGCGGCTACCTAACACCTTACCTTGGCGTAAAAACAGCACATGAATACAGGCCACACCATTCTCAAGTCCAAACCCGATCACATCCAGATCTTCGTCGCTATCTTGCGAGACAAACTGCTGCTCTTGCACGCGACGCAAGGCTTGGATTTGATCGCGGTATTCAGCGGCTTTTTCGAATTGAAGCTGCTGACTGGCGGTTTCCATTTTTTCCACCAGCGAATCGATCACTTGGCGATTTTTTCCCTGCAAGAATAAACGGGCAAAATTCACCTGCTCGGCGTACTCCTCATCACTGACCAATCCGGGCACACAAGGCCCCGCACACCGACCAATTTGGTACATCAAACAGGGACGACTGCGGTTGGCGTAAACGGAATCCTCACATTGGCGAACGGGGAAAATTTTCTGCAGCAGGTGCAGGCTTTGTCTTACTGCGCTCGCATCCGGAAACGGGCCGAAGTATTCGCCCTTTTTCTTTTTCGCACCACGATGAACTGCCAAGCGAGGATGGGTATGGCCGCTTAGATAAATGTAGGGATAGGATTTATCATCGCGCAGCAACACGTTGTATTTCGGCAGATGTTGCTTGATTAGGTTGTGTTCAAGGATCAGCGCTTCGGTTTCCGTGTGAGTGACGGTGACTTCCACATTGGCGATGTTACGCACCAAGGCTTTGGTTTTTTCGCTGGAAACTTGCACACGAAAGTAGCTGGCAAGACGCTTGCTCAGATCTTTCGCCTTACCCACATAAATGATCTCACCTGAGGCGTCCATCATGCGATAAACGCCCGGTTGGTGAGGAACCGTTTTTAAAAAGCTTTTTGAATCAAATGTGTCTGGCACTACAGAGTCTCGGTATCTAACATCCCGTGACGAATGGCGAGGTGAGTCAACTCCACATCCCCGTTTATGCCTAGCTTGCTAAACAAGCGATAGCGGTAACTATTAACGGTTTTGGGGCTTAAACTGAGCTGCTCGGAAATGTCCGTGACTTTTTGCCCTTTGGTGATCATCAGCATGATCTGCAATTCACGCTCAGACAGCTCCTTGAAAGGGTTGTCAGAAGAAGCGGAGAACTGACTAAGCGCCATTTGCTGGGCAATATCCGGGGAAATGTACCGTTGGCCACTATTGACCATGCGAATCGCATTCACCACTTCGTCTGCGCCCGCCCCTTTGGTGAGATAGCCCGCGGCACCCGCTTGCATCACCTTGGTTGGGAATGGGTTCTCAGTGTGAATCGTGAGTACGATGATCTTGGCATCCGGCGAGTAGCGAAGCAACTTACGTGTGGCTTCCAAACCCCCGATGCCCGGCATGTTCATGTCCATCAGGACAATATCGGCGTGATTTTGCCGACACCACTTGAGTGCGGCTTCACCGCTGTCGGCTTCCCCTACCACTTTAATTCCACGGACGTCTTCTAATAGACGTCGAATCCCTGTGCGAACCAGCTCGTGATCATCTACAAGGAAAACAGTGATCAATCTTGTATCTCCACTTGGTTTGGTTCGCCAACTTGTTGCTTCACCGCAACGGTTGGACGTGTCTTAACGCATATTACTTGAGTTTTACCACGGATGAAAAGGCAACAACAGGGGCGATGTGCCGAATCGCAAATTTTCATACACCAAGCTGTCAAAAAACAGTCAACCCGTCTAAATTATGGCCAACGCGGTGATATTTGCACCAAGTTGCTGACCATAAACAGAGTAACGTCATGTTGACATGTCAGCATTTTTGAACACATCGCCCCACTGTCCGTGATCGCGAGAGGGCTTAACCCCTTGGGCTATAGCGCCAAACACAGATACTTCATTTCGAGGTATTCATCCAAGCCCCATTGTGACCCTTCTCGGCCTAAGCCCGATTGTTTCACCCCACCAAAGGGCGCCACCGCGGTTGAAATAAGGCCAGTATTAATCCCCACCATGCCGTAATCTAAGGCTTCTGCCACACGATGCACGCGGCTAATGTCTCGCGCATAAAAGTACGACGCCAGACCAAACTCGGTATCGTTCGCCATTGCGATAGCTTCAGCTTCATCATTAAAGGCAAACAAGGGCGCAACCGGACCAAAGGTTTCTTCTTTAGCAATCCGCATCGCCGGTGTCGCGTGTTTGATGACCGCAGGCTGAGTAAAGTTTTCCCCTAACTCTGGGCAATCGCCGCCAAGCAGGATCTCGCCGCCGTGTTGCTTGGCATCGTCCAAATGTGCTTTCACTTTGTCGATCGCACCACGATTAATCAGCGGGCCAATGTCCACCTTATCATCGGTGCCAAGACCGACGCGTAATTGACTAACCGCTTGTGTGAATTTTTCTGCAAAGGCGTCATAAATACTCGATTGCACATAGATTCGGTTCACACAAACGCATGTTTGTCCCGCATTGCGATATTTAGCCGCAATAGCACCTTCAACCGCTGCATCAATATCCGCATCATCAAAAACAATAAACGGCGCATTGCCCCCCAACTCCAGCGACAGCTTTTTAATGCTTGGCGCGCATTTTTCCATCAGTTGTGCGCCAATTTCTGTCGATCCAGTGAATGAGAGCTTGCGCACTCTATCATCGCTGCAAAGCGTATCGGCAATCGGCCCAGCCGTGCCAGTGACGATGCTTAGTACCCCGGCAGGCACACCAGCGCGCAGTGCCAGCTCTCCAAGCGCCAACGCCGACAACGGTGTGTCACTGGCCGGCTTCACCACCATAGTACAACCTGCCGCCAGTGCTGCCGCGGCTTTGCGGGTGATCATCGCGGCTGGAAAATTCCAAGGCGTAATCGCTGCCGTTACGCCAATCGGTTGCTTGATCACAGAGATGCGTTTGTCGGCCTGCTCAGCAGGAATGGTCGCGCCATACACCCGCTTCGCTTCTTCAGCAAACCACTGTAAAAATGACGCCGCGTATTGGATCTCTCCCGCGGCTTCTTTCAGCGGTTTGCCTTGCTCGGCGGTCATGATCGCCGCTAAGTCGTCTTTGTGTTCAAGCATCAGCTCGTACCAGCGGTACAATACATCGGCACGGGCTTTGGCCGTTAGCGATCGCCACTCGGGCAAGGCCGCATCGGCGGCATCAATCGCTTGTCGTGTTTCCTCGGCGCCCATATTAGGTATGTTTGCCAAACACGCGCCATTGGCAGGATTGGTCACCGGGCGTGTTTTTTGGTTGTGGGCATCTTTCCATTGACCGTTAATCAGTGCTTGTGTCTTAAGCAGCGTCATGTCCTGCAATTGCATAATGGCTCCTTTTTTGTTCAAAGGCGTCGCGCGTTCACCCAAATCATACTGGCACCTTGCCAGCTCACGAATAGCACGGCAAGATATTCGCTGAGATCAACGACTATAAGCCAGCAAATGCACAATGTCTGCCCAAGTAGACAGCAAATAACCACAACGGCTTATAGATACCGGCGCAAACACAGCTGGCCCTTCAACAGAAAAAGGATGCTCTATGCGTATTTTTAGCCAGTTCGATAGCGGGAATATCCGCGTTCTGAATGACGACGACATCAACAATATCCAGCTTGCCATTCACCAAGACAATCAATCTGAGTTTTATCAGTGGTTCCACTTTCGCCTTGAAGCTGAGGTCAATCAGGCCCATACGCTCCATATTCAGCAGCTTGCAGGCTCGGCCTACCCTGAAGGCTGGAAAGACTACCAAGCGGTTGCCTCATACGACCGTGATACCTGGTTCCGTGTCCCTACTGAATTCGACGGCGATACCTTGACCATTAAGGTGACGCCGCAACACGGCTCGATGTACTTTGCGTATTTCGCACCGTATAGCTATGAACGCCACTTGGATTTGATTCATCAAGCACAAACCTACCCACAGTGCCAATTAGAAACGCTTGGCCAAACCCTAGATGGTCGCGATATTAGCCTCTTGAAAATTCGCGCTGATTTAGGGGAATCCGCTCAGCCGAAAACGCCCATTTGGCTGATTGCCCGCCAGCATCCCGGCGAGACTATGGCGGAATGGTTTATGGAAGGTTTGCTCGACCGATTGCTTGACGACACGGACACTACCGCCCGTGCGCTGTTGGAAAAAGCGGACTTTTACATCGTTCCTAACATGAATCCCGACGGCAGCGTGCGCGGCCACTTGCGCACCAATGCCGTCGGTGCCAACTTAAACCGCGAATGGGAAACGCCAAGTCTTGAGCGTAGCCCTGAGGTGTATCATGTTCGTGCCCGTATGGATCAAACTGGGGTGAAAATGTGCCTTGATATTCACGGTGATGAGGCAATTCCGTACAACTTTGTTGCCGGTTGCGAGGGGATCCCATCTTACGATGAACGCATGGCCGACCTCGAAAACCGCTTCAAACGTGCGCTGCTTACCGTAACGCCGGAGTTTCAAGACGAGCATGGCTATGAAAAAGATGCGCCCGGTAAAGCCAATTTAACCGTGGGATCAAACTGGATTGGCGAGCGCTTTAAGTGTTTGTCGTACACGGTTGAAATGCCGTTTAAAGATCACAACGACCAACCGGACCCAGATTTTGGCTGGTCACCGGCGCGCAGCCAAGCCTTTGGTCGCGATATGCTCAGTGCCATCCTCGCGGTGGTGGATACACTGTAACGCACCCAATGTGCGCGAGACGCAAAAGCCGATGCCGCGTCATCGGCTTTTTCTATGTCTGTCATAGATTATTTCTGTTTTCGCTCGTCGGCAAAGGCTCGTAAACTAGCCACAAATCATTCGACGAGGAACAATAATGACAACCCTAACCTCACGTTGCCCTCACTGCCAAGCAATGAACCGTATTCCGAGCGAACGCGTGAACGACGCACCCAAGTGTGGCAAATGTCAATCAGCGCTATTAGAAGGAAAGCCCATTGAAGGCACGAGCGATAACTTTGCTGCTTTACTTAACAGCGACAAGCCCGTGGTGGTAGATTTTTGGGCCCCTTGGTGCGGACCATGCCAAAGTTTTGCACCTGCCTTTGAGGCCATCGCCGAACAGGAAGAAGGCCGTGCACTGTTTGTGAAAATTGATACCGAAGCACAACACGCGCTGGCGGCACAATATCGTATTCGCAGCATTCCGACGCTAATGGTGTTTAAAAACGGCGAGCGCGTTGACATGATGAACGGCGCCCTGCCTCAAAATGCCTTTAGTGACTGGCTAAGCCAGCACCTTAGCTAATCGCTATTCGCTAACCATTCTTTCATAATGATCACGCGGCGCTACACTTTTAGCGCCGCGCCTTGTTTGACCGCGCGGATCGCCACATTGGTATTGATGTCTTTGACCATCGCCAAGGTCTGTAACCGGCGCATAAAAGCTTCATAGTGCGGTAAATCGCGCGTCACCACTTCCAGTAAATAGTCATAAGTACCTGAGATCACGTGGCCGTTGATCACTTCATCCATATCCACCAGCGCGTTTTCAAAGGTGACAATCGCCTCTTCTCGGTGATTGCTCAAACTCACGTTAACGAAAAAGGTCATGTTTAGCCCAATCCGCTGGCGATTTAGGGTGACCTGGTAGGACGCTATCACCCCATCGGCTTCCAGCTTTTTGATTCGTCTTGCACACGGTGAAAACGACAGCCCAACCGCATCAGCGATTTCCGCGGTGGTACGCCGCGCATCGTCTTGCAACAGCGCCAGAATAGCTTTGTCTTTACTGTCCAAATCGCTTCCTTAGTGATTTTCAACAACAAAAAGATAACTAGAGATGATAAACGCTAACATAGTGGCAAATCACTCTTTAATTTGCCACCAATCCCTCCTTTGACGCTGCCACACTAACTCTATTGTTGAACAAGGAAGTGACCCACCATGCCTGCCACCTCTCAACGTGTATTAGGCCTCGCCGCTATGCTTGTCACCGTGACCATTTGGGCGAGCCTGTTTATCTCATTGCGTCAGGCCAGCCAATCGGTGTTAACCAGTGGCGATATTGCCCTACTGCGCTTTTTGCCTGCCGCCCTCCTGTTTGGTTGGCTGAGCCGTCATCGGATCCGTCATATTGTCTCTGTGCCCAAACGTTATCTGTTTGCGATTGCCTTCGGTGCCGGTTTACCGTTTTATCTGCTCGCCGCCACAGGTATGCAGTTTGCCCCGGTCGCCGATGGCGCCTCGTTAATTCCTGGGATCTTGCCACTGTTTGTCTCTGCGATTGCTTGGGGCGTTTATGGCGAATCGCTCTCAGTGGGACGGCGATTAGGAATTGGGCTTATCGTGATCGGCATAGGTGCGTTTTTATGGCATTCGCTGTTCTTCTCACCGTGGAGTGTCACGCAAGGCCATTTGATTTTGCTTGCAGCCAGTATCAGCTGGGCATGGTTTACCATTGGCGTGCGTGTGACAGGATTGAATGCCGCAGAAGCCGGCGCGGTACTCGCGATTTCGGCCGTCTTGTTGCTGCCGGTGGGTGCGATGAGCGGACTTGTCACCTTTAACCTGCTCCAAGCCCCTCTTGGAGAGCTTGGCTACCATGTACTGGCGCAAGGTTTAGGCGTGGGGATCATTGCTAATTACAGCTATGCATTTGCGATTCGCCGCTTAGGGGCAGAAATGAGTGCCGCAATAGGTGCATTCACGCCTGTGGTGGCCGCGCTAATCGCCATTCCTGTGTTCTCAGAAACCGTTAGTCTGCTCACCGTGGTGGCGATGGCGTTGATTGTATTCGGTACGGTGCTCGCCAGTGWGGGGATAAAGTGGCGACGCACACAAACAAAAAGCGGCCCGCAGGCCGCTTAATCTGTGATTCGACGTAAACGCTATCTGGTTATAGATAGTCGCCACGACGCAAGGCATCGATACGTTTTTCTAGCGGTGGGTGAGTCATAAACAATTCACTCAACGTTTTCTTACCGTTGATGCCAAATGCCATCATTGAGCCTTCCAGTTTCGGTTCGTGGCTTACCTTTAAACGCTCCAGTGCTGCAATCATTTTCTGTTTGCCTACCAGCTGCGCTGAGCCTGCATCGGCGCGGAATTCGCGGTGACGGCTAAACCACATGGTGAGAATGCTAGCCAGAATACCAAACACGATTTCTAGCACTGACGACACCAGGAAGTACATCATCCAGTTGCCGCCGCCTTCGCCTTCTTCGTCGTTGTTCATGCCACTGACCGCGCCAGCGATGACACGAGAGATAAAGATCACGAAGGTGTTCACTACCCCTTGCATCAAGGTCATGGTGACCATGTCGCCGTTAGCAATGTGGCTGACTTCGTGCGCCAGTACCGCTTCCGCTTCATCACGGGTCATGTTTTGTAGTAACCCCGTTGATACCGCCACCACAGAATCATTGCGTTTTGCGCCGGTGGCAAACGCGTTGATATCAGGCGAGTTATAGATCGCCACCGTTGGCATGCCAATGCCAGCACGCTGAGCCTGTTGACTGACCGTGTTCATCAACCAGTGCTCGGTTTCATTACGTGGATGCTCAATCACTTGCGCCCCTACTGAGCGAAGTGCCATGGATTTTGACATCAGCAACGAGATAATTGAGCCGCCAAAACCGAATACAGCCGCCAATACCAGCAACCCAGACAAGCTGCCCGGCTGCATGCCTGTGACCGCGTAGATGATGTTCAGCACAATGCTGAATACGATCAGTACCGCGAGGTTGGTAGCAAGAAATAATCCTATGCGTTTCATCGTGTGTCTCCGTCGCTTAAACCCAGTGTTTAGCGCTTACTTGTTGTAATGGTAAAAATAGTATGGGCATTCAAGATAAAAACAATCCTTTGATGCAATTTGTTACGAATAAAATGATTGAATCCGCCCATCGATACAGACAGCCGCATCACTCCGCTGACCAGTTAGTGTGACACGTTATTCCCATCTGATATAGATAAAATGTGAGCTAGGCCGATTGAGAAATTTTCACAACCAATTCAGCAGGTTAAAAACAAACCTAACACATAGAGCCAGCATTTTAGACAAATCCAAGCTAGTATAGACTTTAGTCGAGTTGTAATTGCGTTAAGAGGGCGCTAATTTGGCTGCAACTGTTTAAAACTAGATAACATTTTCTCACTCATTGTTTACATCGCGATGAAGCGTCAATGAGATGAGACAAAATGTGAAGCCCTGATCAAGAGCCGCGTTAAAACAACGCGTTATCAATGGAGTGAAACCATGGCAGAAAAAGAAAACTACCGTGTCGCTATCGACATCTTATGCTGTCATCTCGGCATGAGCTTCGACGAAGCCTGCTCAGAACTTGGGTTAGCATCGGATGACGCCAGTGCAGCGCGACAAATTGCAGAAGTCCAGCAAGGCCTAATGGGATTACTGGACGATCAAAAGTAAGCGGTCGTTGTCAGTCATTCCTGTTACAAGTCCGATTCTACATTAGCAAAAAGCCAGTTTTCACTGGCTTTTTTAGTGTCCGGCATGACTCAATGCGCCCACCGTTCAAAGCGCTAAAAGCGCACGAATATCAAGCGTTGACGCCCGTTGTGCTGGCGAGACATCGGCAGCAAACGGTAAGTGCCCAAGACAAGGCGCAT
Organism: Salinivibrio sp. IB872; assembly: GCF_001995345.1. Classification (NCBI taxonomy): domain Bacteria; kingdom Pseudomonadati; phylum Pseudomonadota; class Gammaproteobacteria; order Vibrionales; family Vibrionaceae; genus Salinivibrio; species Salinivibrio sp. IB872. The sequence goes on from NZ_MUFO01000045.1 coordinate 15,925, forward strand.
CTAAATGCGCGTCAAGATAGCGCACCATTTCGTCACTGTGCTGCGCCTTGGGATCCACGGCGTTTGCCACCCATCCAGCTAACGTAAGCCCGCGTGCACGTATGGCCTCTGCGGTGAGTGAAGCATGGTTTAAACAGCCAAGCTTTATTCCCACCACCATGATCACTGGCAGTTGATGGGCAACCACCCAATCGGCAAGCGTTTCAGTCTCACTCAGAGGCACTTGCCAGCCTCCAGCCCCTTCTACCAATACCGGACTGGCCTGCTGTTTTAAATGCGCGAGCCCATCGCTCAACCTCTGGGTATCGATGGGCTTGTTGGCTAACACGGCGGCCCAGTGCGGCGAACACGGTGTTTCTAACAACACTGGGTTGATCGCGGCATACGGCAATGCGATCGCACTGGCATGCTGTAAAGTGACAGCGTCACTATTTAGTTGGTAATCAGGCGCTAAATCGGCACCAGCGGCAACAGGCTTGTAGCCCACCGCTTGATAGCCCTTTGCGATAAAAGCGTGCAACAGCGCCGCCGTGGTATAGGTTTTCCCCACTTCGGTGTCGGTGCCGGTAATAAAGTAACTGTCATGCATGGTGGTTAATCACTATGTAGCCAATTTGATAGGTCGCCGGCAAGGTGTTGGCGGCGAGTGCAAAACGCTGATACGCCTTTTCTACCGCGCTAAACTGCGCTCTTGTCGCCAGCCCTTGCTGCCCCGTACCTTGCGGGCGATAGGTGGCGCCAATGCCTTTTAAGCTTTTCATCACCGCATGGGCAGTGGCAAAGGTGAGCTGTTCGCTTTCTTGCAACACGGTTGCGTGCATCAGCCCGGCGCGTTGGGTCGCCTGCTGTAACCCAGATAACGTGATAAAGCGGTTCACCCGTGACGTGCCGCACGCTTGTTGCCATGCGCTGTCGAGTTCACACAAGGATCCGTTGAGCAGTGTTGAAACAAGAATTTGCCCACCAGGTTTGACGACCCGACGCAGCTCCGCCAACGGCACGTGCAAATCGTCACACCATTGCAGCGCTAACGAGCTAAATGCCAGATCGATACTGTTGTCGGCCAGCGGTAAATGCTCCGCATCTGCTTGTACGCCTAGCATGGCGTCGCCGCAGCGCGCTTTTGCCGTTGCAAGCATAGGAGCGCTGAGATCCAGTCCAATCACTGTTTTAGCGTGAGTCATCCACTGCTGGGTGAAATAGCCGGTGCCACAGCCGACATCTAAGACGGTACTGAGATAGATAGCCTTTTGCTCTGACTCAGCCAATGCCATTAACCGATGGCCGACACGGCGCTGCAGCGTCGCACTGTCGTCATAATGGGGCGCGGCTCGGCCAAACGCTCGAGCAATCGCTTGTTTATCGGCGACGGTCATGCTGTCACCCCACACGCTATGTCGCTCGCTAATACCGGCTTAAGCGCCTCAACCAATGCGGTGATATCTGTTTTTTGATGCTGCGCGGACAGGCTGATCCGCAGACGTGCGGTGTTGGCAGGCACAGTCGGTGGCCGAATCGCCCCCACCCGAATATGCGCCTTCATCAAAGCGAGATTCACCTGCTGTAACGCTGCCAAATCGCCGATAATCAGCGGTTTGATCGGGCTAGGCGTCGCGAGCAGTTGCGGGAAGGGCTGCCGATTACCAGCGGGCGGTTCGAAAACAGACGTCGTCTCTAACCAATCGTGGAGCCCTTGCGCTAGCTGTTCAGCATGGGCGCTGAGTGTTTCTCGCCGCCAGTGCTCTGTTCGTGCCAGCCTAATCGCATCCTCAATGAGTGCCGCTTGCGCGGGTGGCATAGCCGTCGAGTACACATAATGGCGAGCGAACTGGCGCAAATAGTCAATAATGGTGGGAGAAGCCAGCACTGCCGCCCCAGCAACGCCTAGGGCTTTTCCAAACGTCACGATTAAAATATCCGGCCGCGCGCCACGACTGATACTGCCCTCGCCTTCTTGCCCTAACACGCCAATCCCATGCGCGTCATCCAGAGCCCAGAGCGCCCCCGATTGGTTGGCAATCGTGACAAGACTTTCGGTTGGCGACACATCGCCATCCATGCTGAATACCCCTTCCGAGACAATCAGCGATGCGGAAGGCTGGATTTGCTTCGCGAGCAGTTGGCGAAGGTGTGCCATGTCGTTATGACGAAAACGCCGCTGCGTGGCAGGGCTCAATACGCCGGCCTCAATCAAGGAGGCGTGGTTGAGTTTGTCTTGAAACAAGGCATCGTCTTTACCTAACAGCGTAAACAGCAACGCCTGATTGGCAGCAAAACCACTGTTAAACAGTACCGCTTGCGGGTAACCCAGCCAGTCACACAGCTGATCACAAAGGGATTGATGCGCGGCAGTAAAGCCAGATACCACCGGCGACGCCGTCGCACCCACACCCCAGCGAGCAAGGTGCTGCCGGGCTTTTTTGACCAGCCGCGGGTCTTGCGCGAGGCCCAAATAATCATTACCCGCAAAGTTGCGCCATGACTCGGCGACGGCATTATCACCACTTTGCCGCCATAGGCCTTGTTGCTGACGTGCGGCCAGTTCGCCTTGGTAACGACGGATCAGCGCTGATGTTGTGTCAGTCATGGTGCTTAGACACTGGCATCGTAGAACAAATCACCCTCTTGCGGACGCGATGCCACTCGCTCGGCCACTTGCTCAAGTAAGTCGTGCTCAGTGACTTGATCGGGCTTTTGGCTGACCGCTTCGCGATTAATACCCAGCTTTTTAAATAGCTGCATATCCGCGTCTTCATCAGGGTTTGGTGTGGTCAACAGCTTGCAGCCGTAGAATATCGAGTTGGCGCCAGCCATAAAGCACAAGGTTTGCATTTGCTCGTTCATATCTTCGCGTCCGGCAGAAAGCCGCACTGCCGATTTGGGCATCATGATCCGCGCCACCGCGATAATGCGGACAAAGTCGAACGGGTCGACGTCATCGACGTTCTCAAGCGGTGTGCCTTTCACCTTGACCAGCATGTTGATCGGCACGCTTTCTGGGTGAGCAGGCATATTGGCCAGCTCCATCAGCAAGCCGGCGCGATCGCGGGTACTTTCGCCCAGTCCGATAATCCCGCCTGAGCAGACTTTCATTCCCGCGTCTCGCACGTTGGACAAGGTATCGAGCCGCTCTTGATATGTCCGCGTGGTAATAATGTTGCCGTAAAACTCGGGGGAGGTATCGAGATTGTGGTTGTAGTAATCCAAACCCGCTTCAGAGAGGGTTTGGGCCTGCTCGTTATCCAGCATGCCCAGTGTCATACAGGTTTCCAACCCTAATCCTTTGACGCCTTGGATCATATCGAGCAAATATGGCATATCGCGTTGCTTGGGGTTTTTCCACGCCGCCCCCATGCAAAAGCGCGTCGCGCCTGAAGCTTTGGCTTTTTCTGCCGCTTCGAGCACGCGTTCCACTTCCATTAAGCGCTCTTTTTCAACATCGGTGCGATACCGCGCACTTTGCGGGCAATATTTGCAATCTTCTGGACAGGCGCCGGTTTTGATCGATAACAGCGTGCTCACTTGCACTTGGTTGGCAGGATGATATTCACGATGCACTTGCTGCGCGTCAAACAGCAAATCCATGAAGGGTTTATCGAACAATGCTTGCACGTCCTGTGCGGTCCAGTTGTGTCTTATTTCCACGCGGTTTTCCCCGTTGTTGTCGTTTTAATGCTTGGCTAGTCTACCCACAGACGCTAACCTGTCAACACAACAAGATCGCACCGGTTTACATCTGATTTATTTATGAGCACAAACACCCATTTTGACCGTGAACATATCTGGCATCCCTACACCTCAACGCTCGACCCTTTGCCTTGCTTGCCCGTCTCACACGCAAGCGGCGCGGAGCTACATCTTGAGGATGGCACCGTTCTGATTGATGGCATGTCGTCGTGGTGGGCAGCCATTCACGGCTACAACCACCCTGCTCTGAACGCCGCAGCGCATCAGCAAATCGATAAGATGTCGCATGTGATGTTTGGCGGTCTCACCCACCAGCCCGCGGTATCGCTTTGTGAGCGCTTAGTCGCACATTCACCCGCCCCGCTCACGCAAGTCTTTTTGGCCGATTCAGGCTCTGTATCAGTAGAAGTAGCGCTTAAAATGGCAATGCAATATTGGCAGGGACGCGGCGAGTCGCGCGCACAGTTTTTGACCTTGCGTCATGGCTATCATGGCGACACGTTCGCCGCCATGTCGGTGACGGATCCGGATAATTCGATGCACAAACTCTACAAAGGGTTTCTGCCCCAGCATCATTTTGTGCCGTCGCCACAAAGCCGCTTTGACGGTGACTGGAACCCTAACGACATACAGCCTATGCGCGAAGCACTCGCCGCGCATCACGGCCAACTGGCCGCGGTGATCTTAGAACCGATCGTGCAAGGCGCAGGCGGTATGCGCTTTTATCATCCCGAATACCTGCGTCAAGTGCGTGCTCTGTGCGATGAATTTGATGTACTGCTGATTGTGGATGAAATTGCCACCGGATTTGGCCGCACCGGTAAACTATTTGCCTGCGACCACGCGGGGATCAGCCCAGATATACTCTGCGTCGGTAAAGCACTGACCGGCGGCTACATGACCTTGGCCGCCACGCTAACTACCCGCCATGTGGCTGATACGGTCTGCAGCGGTGATGCAGGCTGTTTTATGCACGGCCCCACCTTTATGGGCAACCCACTCGCCTGCGCCGTGGCCTGCGCTAGCATGGATACCTTGCTAGAAAGTGACTGGCCGCAGACCGTCGCGCATATCGAGCAGCAGCTGAAAACCGGCTTAGCCCCTGCTCGCGCATTGGAATGTGTGGCGGACGTGCGTGTGCTTGGCGCAATTGGCGTGATAGAGCTGACCGATCCGGTAAATCTGGCTGATATCCAGCCCTTAATGACCGCCCAAGGCATTTGGGTTCGCCCGTTCGGTAAACTGGTGTATGTGATGCCACCCTATTGCATCCGCGACGACCAACTCCACCAACTCACCCAAGGCATGATCACCGCAATTAAGCAGTTTTTTGGTGAGTAGAGAGTCGATGACGCACACACCGCCCCGTTATATATGGGGCGGCATCTAATCCCATGTATACTGGCACGAATTTCTTCGTTTGATTCAAGAAAACGTCAACCAAAGTTCTTGCACACACTTCACAAATTAGCCATAGCTAACGTAACCATGACAACAACCCTATCCATATTTCTGGCCTGTTGCGTAGAATGCTGCGTCATGATCATTGACTGGCGGACAGAAAGGTGGCTTACAAATTAGTGCAATTGACTGAGCTTATGGCGTATGAGTTTAGTCAAGTAGAGGGCGATATCAGCTCGCTGAGCGAGCGCGATGTCAGCAGTATCATCCCTGATGGCGTGAGCTTTTCTCAGTTTAAGGAAAAGCTTGATAGCGGTGAGTATGTATTACTGACCGATGCGCCGAAGCAATCAGCGATGGTGCATGATAGCGTTAACAAGATATGGTCCGTTGCTCCGAGCACTAACACAACGCTTTCGCCACAAGCCCAGTCGGCTCTTTCTGCTAGAGCGAATCAATCTGGGAATGTTGCAACGGGAGCGAGTGGTTCGGGTAGCGCGAATGACAGCTCGCAAGCTGCGACAACAAATATCGAAGATACCTATGTCCCTGAGCCAGTAAAGCCTGACCGTTCAGACGTGCCGCCAGCCTTGAAATATGAGTACTGCTTTGAGATTGCAGCTTCTGACGACACGTTTCGTAAGGCGGTAGGCTGTACTTTCCAATTAGCGAAAACAGAGCAAGAAGGCATGATTGGCCAGTGGCAAACTAAGCCTACCGAACACGGTACTAAGTACACCGCTTACGCCGCATTTGATGAGCCTAAAAAACTAGTGGCTAAAATCTCTGCCGACACCATGGGTGTGAGTGTTCCTGACCACGTAGTGATGAAGCCTGAAGGCTCCGCTGTGGTCCGAGAGGCCTTCATTCCGGTGACACCCTCTATTCAGTTAGGTGAACGACTCGGTTTACCCACAGAGGGATATTA
>NZ_MUFO01000046.1:0-20525 GCF_001995345.1 Salinivibrio sp. IB872
AAAGCTTGGATTGAATGCTGACTATTACGGTACTCACTCCATGCGTCGCACCAAAGCAACTTTAATCTATGCCAGAACGAAAAACATCAGGGCTGTACAGATCTTACTTGGACACTCGAAGGTACTCACTCCATGCGTCGCACCAAAGCAACTTTAATCTATGCCAGAACGAAAAACATCAGGGCTGTACAGATCTTACTTGGACACTCGAAGCTTGATAACACAATTCGATACCTTGGCGTTGAGCTAGAGGACGCTCTGAGGTTGTCTGAGAAAACAGACTGCTGACAGATAGAAGCTGTTACAGGCTTTTCTCCTGAAAAGCCTGTGCCCCTTTCCCATTTAGAGTTATCAATCAGTTCTGTCACCATCATCACATTTGACCAAATTCTGCTAATGGCTCATTATGCCTAACGTTGACTATCCATGTGATACATATGTATCTACCGATTCAGTGGTTATTTAGTTAGAGATCCTAGAATGTGCGATTACGATGATACACTTCAAATAGAACAAGCCATCTTTCATAAATGCAGATTTGATGAGATAGACGAAGATTTACTAAAATATGGTTCGGGCTACCGATTAGCTTCTCTTATCGCAAGAGCTGAGGAAGATGGGAATGAGCAATTAGTAAAACTATATAAAGTTCTTAGAAAAGCATGTGAGTTACGATTGAAATCGGGCAATAGGCTAGAGCCTTATGAATGCTATGGGAAAGAGTCTATCTCAGGACTATTTACTAATAATGATTTTCAAATTCTTGATGAGACACGAAAACATGCCTCATGCAAAGCCTTTATTGCCAGACTTAGTGATTTAAGATGGCTATACCACAGACCTAAGTCGATCAGCGATGCACACACTGTAATAGAATTGTATACGAGCTATGATATTTGTCAGGACAATTGGCTAGACAGCATAAAGTATTATTATGAGAGAGCTATAAGGCTAGGTTTACAGCTTGGTAAGGGGTGCGCTGAAAAATTAGATAATATAAAAACCAGTTTAGTTTCAGCGCTTGAACCTGATTACCCCGAAAGCAAGTTTATGAAACTTTGGATAGCTGAACTGTTGGAATTATTTTCCCAAGATGAAGATGAAATTAGAGAAATCGCGGAAATTTTCACATCAATCGCGCAGGAACTGAGCGAGCAAGATGACTATTATTCTGCTCGACTATATTTAGAGCATGTATCAACTAAATATAGAAAAATTGAAGATAATGTAAACTGGCTTGAAACAAGGATTCGTATAGCAAGCACTTGGGAAAGAGAAGCCTCTATCCGAGACCAAGCATTGGTCAAAATGACTTTTTTTGAAAATGCGATTCAATCCTACCGAATGATACCCAATGCAGATAGAAGCACATATGGTATTGATGAAATAATTAGTGACCTAAGGCTGAAGCTCCGTGATGCAGGAAAAGCAGCTGTAGATGAAATGACCACAATCTCCGTCAAAAGCCCTGATGTATCAGATATTATAGAAGCGTCTATAAAGCACGTTTCAGGTAAAGAGACTCTAGATTTAGCTTTATTGTATTTCTGCGGGCTTTATTCGGGTATATCAAAATCACAATCTATTGAGTCAGCAATTGAGAATTTAAAAGTAGGTGTTGTTTCTCATCTTTTTGGCATGGTGCAATTATCTGGCGATGGGCGAAAAATAGGTAAAGAAGCTCCGGTTATGCTGTCAGAACAAGGAATACCTGAGGATACGCCCAAAGCACAAGCTATTGATAATGCTATTATGGAAGCTGACTTCGTTGTCAAAACACAAATACTACCAAGTCTTGCAGCCATTCTAGAGGAGCATGATATCACTTTACATGGATTGGAAACTGTATGCTCCGTCTGTCCAATCATCCCAGAACAAAGAGCAAAATTATTTGCTAAGGGATTGTATTTTGGTTTTGAATATGACTTTGCCTCTGCAATCCATCTACTTGTTCCTCAATGGGAGCATATAGTCAGAACTATTCTTAAAGAGAGTGATGTTCATACAACCATGCTTGATGCGGATGGCATAGACATGGAGTGTGGATTGTCCACTTTATTGGAGAAAAAGGAAGCAGAAGAAATATTCGATGACAATTTACTGTTTGAGATGACAGCTTTTTTAACACATAAACGTGGTCCTAATCTCAGGAATGAACTAGCCCATGGTCTTCTAGACGATGACAGAGTATGCAGTTATTCCGCTATATATTGGTGGTGGAGATCTCTTAAACTAGTAGTACATTCTCTAGTTCATAGAGTTGATGATACCGAAGATTCGTAGTCACTTTTTTCAAATTTCCCACACCTAAAGGAATTTGTGGATTGCTAAATTAGCAAAGCCACTGGCACGCCTTTGCCCAGAACCTTCACAGGAGGCACTTAGTAACGCAGAAATGCCCCAAAGTTTGTCTAGCTTAAATGCTTAACTAGTTTCTTTTGTCATTAGTTGACTTACTTAGACTAATGATTAAATATGTACTCAGTTTATTATGGTGTGTTAGATAGAAGATGTCTGAATTTTGTGGGTTCGATTGAAAAAGACTTACTTGTCTAACGTTAGATTACGTCAGGCTTGATCCGTTATGTATGAAAGATTGAAAGAACTACGCAGAGTATTTTTGATGGACAATTTCTAGTAGAGATTATCTGTCCAGTAACTGTTAGGCACCAGGAGGCCACGAGGTGTATTTTCAGCAATTTCCCGTCACAAAGTGCTGCTTGTGCGGTAACTCCGAAAATTTGACGGGTGAGCATAAAATCAAGGCTGCGGCTCTGCGCAAGGAATTCGGGAAAGAGCCATTGATGGTTGGAGTTTCTGGTGAGTCAAATAGGGCTATGAAATTAGCTCAAAGCGTTAAATCAAAGCATCTTAAGTTCAAAGTAAGAATTTGTGAAACCTGCAATACATCACGCACTCAACAGGCGGATAGAGAGTTTGATCGCTTTCATGGGTTAGTAGCTGAGCGGGTCAAGAATAATCAAGATCCTTTGAGTGTCTTTTCGCCTGAACTTTACTTGGAGGGGGGAGATTCATATCTGAATATATTCCGTTATTTTGCCAAGTTGTTGTGCTGCCATATCGCTGAAGTGGATGGCCCTATTCCCACTACACTTGCGGAGTTTGCTATTAGTAGGAATTCTCTCAACCGTATTTGGTTAGAGATAAAAGTCGATCCATTTTTTAGTCATGCATCATCAAATTTTGGGGTCGATCAGTATGCTGCTCATGGTGGCTTGATTGTAAACGGTGATAAAAATACGAAGGAACTTAACGCATACCGCTCAACGATAACAATAGGGCCAGTTCTATATGTATTTCATATCTGCCTAGAGACTTTTGAAAAAGAAGAATTACAGAAGATATATCCTGATTTTTTAACATTGTGCAAAGCTAAGTTTGAACAGGCTAAAAGCAATCAGGCGTCTGATTGGGATCTTGCGCAGGTGGGGATGAATACCAATGATGCCTAACTGTAGTGGTCAAATAAAACGTTATGTTCTTAGAGGACTAAATGGATATCGAAGTATATAAACTTGTAGTACCGCTTTTGGGTGGTTTTGTCGGTGCAGTATTGGGGACTCATTTAGCTTTGTCCCGAACAAAAAAAGAAAAAATCTGGGATGAAAAACGAGAGCTTTATAGCAAAGTCATTGTTGCCCTCGAAGATATCTCGTATTGGGCTGAGCAAGTTCGGTCAGAACACTGTGGTGAATATACAAGTAGCTCTGGTTCTAATATAGAACAGTCAATGAGAGAGATTCAGAAGTTGGCAGTAACAGGTAGACTGGTAATGAATGATGAGTTTTATGGTCTACTAGTGACAGTCAATAGCGCACTTCAAAAAGAAAACTTTAGTGTGCATGAAGCCGCACAAGAGGCTTTTGACAATCCTCAATCAGCTTACCTATTTAGACATGCATTGGCAGTCCGTGACACTGTTCAAGAATATCTGCCTAAATTAATTAAATCAGCAAAGCGTGAACTGCCAAAACGAACATAATAAAATGTCTAAGGTTTCAACTTACTTTCCCTAATCTGACAGATATGTTTTAGTGCCGTAATTCTAAATTGTTTCTGTCCAAATCCCTGTTAGTAGGTGCGATACTAATAGAAACCCAACCAACGAAGAGCTGGTGATCGCACAACAAGCCATGGCAATGGCCTAACTGTCGTACCGTCTTCGGATATCAAGCGAGCCTCAAGGCTCGCTTTTTTATGCTTAATCAACGAGACAGCTTACGTTCAGTTTTACGTTGTTACTCTGGCCGCAAAGAAGGTTGGTTAGGTATGAAACTGTATAACGTCATAGGCAGTTATTTTTTAGAAACTCTCGTGCTTGGCGGTGCCTTTGTCATTGGCGCTTGGTTAGTGTTTGCGGGATGATACGGGGCTGACCATTGGTCGCAGCATCGCAATATCGTTGTGCGACACCAAAACAGGCGCAATTTAATCGCGCCTGTTTTGCTAGGTTCTGACTGATTGAAACTAGCAAGGCTCTCGCTTAGCCTCGCTTGATCCCATGCCAATACAGAGGCCAATGATTTGGTTCACCGAGGTTATTGATCACTGCTGCAATGGTTACCAGTGCGACACTACCTGCGAGTACTGGCGTAAACAAATAATCGATGCCTACCACCTGAGTCCCCGCTAGCATGATTACCAGTGGATTTGCTCCTGCTGGTGGATGGACGGCGCGGCAGGCTTGCATCAGCATAATCGCAAGGCCAACTGCTAGTGCGATCATCCAGCTTTCATTTCCCACTCCATACAGCATCGCCAACCCCACACTGGCGGTCAGTAAGTGACCCACAATCACATTTCTCGGTTGCGCGAGCGGCGACTGAGGCGCTGCAAATAAAATCACACAGGTTGCGCCAAAGGGAGCCATCAGCCAGGGCACGCCGGTGGTTTGGTTCAGTACGGTTAAGGTGAGAATGCCGAAAAATCCACCCAGCAAGCCTTTTGTCAGTTGAATCCAAGTCGGTTTAGGCGGTAACGCACCGCCACCTTTTAGTCGTTTCATGGTCGTTCCTTCTATGGTTGATTAAAGTGTACCGATCTGTACATGTTGTTTTAAAGAGTACAGATCGGTACACTTCATAGCAAGTCTTTTTTTGGAGAGCATGATGAGCAAGCGCGATCACATCTTGGCGGTAGCCGAGTCGTTATTTAATCAGTTTGGTTACACTGCGGTGGGCGTCGACAAAATCCGTGATGAGGCCGCGGTCTCAAAGACCTCGATGTACCGTCACTTTGGTGCTAAATCGGCCTTGATTGAGGCTGTGCTGCAAGCGCGTCATACAAGATTTGAGCAGGGACTGCTGCAGGCTATTGATGCGCACCAGGATAAAGATGCCCAATTGACGGCACTCCTCGATTGGCATCTCGCGTGGTTTAAACAAGACGACTTTAAAGGCTGTATGTTTATGCACGCGATTGGCGAATTTAAGAGCAGTACAGACAGCCARATTGCAGCGATTGCCAAAGCGCACAAAGACAAAATTCACGGCTTAATTGAACAGATTGTTGGCTCAAAGGCGGCTGCTGATGCGGTGATGACGCTGTTAGAGGGGCTGATCGTACGGGCTGAATTTGAATCACTTCCCGACCGAGCGTCATGCCTTGCCATGTTACGAAGCTTAATAAGAGCCTAGGCACAAGCCTGAGCGTGACAACGTCACTAATAAGTGCATAGACGATACGCCGGTGTTCTTCTAATCTTTAACCGTGGCGGTCAGTCTGAGGTGACAATGTGAAACGAGGGTGGATGCTGTGGTTGTTGGGCATAACATTCAGTGTGTCAGCAACAGAAATGACGGTCGCGTACCGAGTGCACACTGACGATATATCTAGAGCAACGAGAGCGATTATTGCAGAAGTAATGAATCGGGTCGATCCACAAATCGAACTGCAGTGGATAGAGATGCCGCTAAAGCGCGCAGAGAGATCAATCGAGAAAGGAATCATAGATATAGATATTAATCGTACAAAACTCGCTTATATTGACAGTGATAAGGTGGTATATGCATCTACTCCGCTTTATGAAATAGATTATTATCTCTATGCTCGTACATATGTTTTAGAACCAAGTAACTATCATCGCGTTGCCATAAAGTTTGGTGATAGTTTTGCTTTACAAGTTGCTGATAAATATCAGTGGCAAGTTAGTTTGGCTCCGACGGAAGTTGCTGCTATGACTATGGTTCAAAACCAGCGTGTACAAGCAATGCTTGGGTTTGGGGCCGGGCTCCTAAATAGTGAGCAAGGTAAGGAACTTACATCGATTCGCCGTAGTCAAGAACCGGTAGAAACTGTGAATTTGTATATGGTTTTTCATCGTCGGCACTCAGCCAAGGCCAATCTAGCAAGCCAAGTCATAAAAAACATGATAGATAGCGGCGACTTTGCTGCTATCTACATAAGAAATCTTCAATAGTTATTGCTGCTGCACAACTTGTAACTGTAGTTTCCGCATTTTATGGCGTAATAGCTCTGTATCAATCGGCTGATCCCCGGCAATTATTACAAACAGCGAGTCAACTTATTCTTATAATCACGCTCATCAAACCTAAGACGCTCCTAAGCGAAAGCGCAATTATAACGCTCTGTGGAATCATGGAATCAAACCAGATTACCACCACCAGCGTGCTAGTTATCAATAAGTGCATAGACGATACGCCGGTGCTCTTCTAATCTTTAATCGTGGCGGTCAGTCTGAGGTGACAATGTGAAACGAGGGTGGATGCTGTGGTTGTTGGGCATAACATTCAGTGTGTCAGCAACAGAAATGACGGTCGCGTATCGAGTGCACACTGATGAATCGTGGCAAGCGACTCAAGCTATCATCACACAAGCCATGGCGAGGGTGGATCCTGAGATTGAATTACAATGGATTGCCATGCCGCTTAAGCGTGCGGAAATCTCCCTCAACAAAGGCATTATTGATGCCGATACGGCGCGCACTCAGTTTGCGTATCAACACAGTGATGTCGTGACTTACCCTTCGGCGCCGCTTTTTCGTGTTGATTACTACTTATACGGTCGAACGCATGTGCTCTCGCCACAAGAGTACACCCAAGTGGTTGGGTTGTTTGGCGACCAGTTTGCACAAAAAATTGCTCAAAAATACCAATGGAACATGTTATGGGCACGGTCAGAGTCTGCGGCCTTGAGTATGCTACAAAACGAACGCGCCCAAGCGATGGTGGGGCCCGGTATGTTTGATGACGAGCTTGGCGGAGAGGCATTATCGCTGATTCGCCAAAGTGAAAAGCCTATTGCCTCCGTCTCAATTTTTATGGTGTTCCATCAGCGTCATGCAGCGCTAGCGAAGCGGGTAGGGGCTGTTTTGCAATCGATGAATGATAGCGGCACGACCGCCGCTATCCTTGCCAAACATGGCTTATGATTATGGCTGCTGTTCAACCTGCAACTTTTGCTGCCGTACTTTTCGGCGTAACAGCTCGGTATAAATCGGTTGGCCACCCAGCAATTGGGCAAACAGCGTGGCACCCAGCGTGGTGATAATCAGGGGTAAGATCAGGTAGTAATTGTTGGTCATCTCAATCACCAACAAAATACCGGTAATCGGCGCGCGCACGGTCGCGGCAAACAGAGCACCCATTCCCGCAATCGCAAACATGCCCGGTTCGATGCCCATGTCAGGGTAGAGATTCGCAATCATCAAACCGAAGACGGTTCCCAGCAAGGTGCCAAGGGCAAGCATGGGGGCGAAAATGCCGCCCGGTGCGCCGGAACCAAAGCAGATGACCGTCAGCAGCGTGCGCGCCATAAAAATAAACAGCAGTGCACTAATTGAGTAGTTAAGCGTGACAAAATCAGGGACGAGGTTAATGCCGCCGTGCGTGAGTTCAGGCGCATACACCAGCAGTAAACCAAATATGCCCCCCAAGGTCGAACCCACAATTAACACGCGCTTTTGGCTGTTTTGATACAAGCGTTGAAAGTAATCTTGAAAGCGCATGATCAGGAAGTTAAAGATCACCCCAAACACACCAAAACAGCACCCCAACGCTAAGAAGAACCATAAAGAAATCAGTGGCGGTGTCTCGTATTGAGGCAACACAATGACAGCATCTTGGCCATTGATATAGCGAAACACAATGTCAGCAATGATTGCCGCAATGATCACCGCTTTAATGGAGATGAGGGTGTAGCGAAACTGTGGCCGCATTTCTTCAACCACAAACATGATCGCCGCAAGCGGGGCATTAAACGCGGCGGCTAAGCCCGCGGCGGCACCTGATGCGAGTAGGGTTTGATTAGTGTTACGGTCGTGAATGCGGAAGGTGTCGGTCACCATTCGGCCGATATTGGCACCGATTTGGACACTCGGCCCCTCTCGGCCCAAAATCATCCCTGAGCCTAGCGCGCCCAAACCACCAAAAAATTTCACTGGGATTACCCGCCACCATCGTGTGGGACGAATACCTTCCATGGCGCCTTCGACTTCAGGAATACCCGATCCCGCGGCTTCAGGCGCAAACCGGTGCACCAGCCAATAGCCAATTAAGGCAAGACCCGCACTGATTAGAAAGGCGAGTAATCCCAATGGAATCATTGAGGTGATATTGCTATCGAGCCACTCGGTACGTGTTTGAGAAAGAGAGTGAATCGCGAGTTCAAAGAAGGTGACCACAATACCCGCGAGCAGGCCAATAACAACCGCTAACAATAAGACGGAAACGGGCGTTTTGTCGCGTGACCACAGCTTATCGAAGAAAACGCTAGATTTATAAAATACTGCCCTTTTCTTGCTTGATTTACTTACAATTTTCATCAATGTGAACGCAAAGGTTAAGAAGAAAAAACGACGATGAAGTGAGGGTCTCATGCTCCTGAGCCTACACCGTGCTGGGATACGTCCTGTAACCCGAGGAAACGCAATAATACTACGCCAATTAACATAACATGCAAGCATCGTTAGCCAGTGTGCCTACTTGGCTAGTCTGGGCTGGTGGGGGCGTGGTATACGCTGATCAGTCAGGCTGCCTTGAAGGCGAGCGGGCGATTTTTATCGCATTTTCCCGAGTTCAATCGGTACTGACAAAGAGCGTAACACGTGTTGAGCGTGGATTTTTTGATTTGAATTAGATCACAGTTTGCAGTGGTGAAAAATTCCGCTGCGACAACACACTGTTGGGACGATGCGCAGCGGAGCGTCACTAGCCTTGGCGAGCGGCAAGGCTATCAGCTATGTCGATTAAGCGATCCAAAATACGTTCACCATCGACGCCAATGCCATTGTGCTCGTACTCGTTCGTCATCCACGCTTGGCTGTTGGCAATCTGCGCCAAGGTTTGACGGGAATAATCGAACTCAACAAACATGTCATCCACATAGGTGGCGCAGGCGAGCGGCACCGTATTGCGCTTGAGTACCTCAAGATCATAAAGCGCTGGCCAATCGCTCTTTTCTGCCAGCAACATCGCCGCGTCTTTGAGCGGTTTAAGGGTAGCCAGTTGATCAAACATCCACGGATACACCATTTCGCCGGTAAATCGGAACGGCTGATCGGGCTGATAGTGGAACTGCGGGTATTGATCGCGCACCCGGTGGGCTGACCACTGCGACGCCTGCTGCTGGCAGTAAATCGATTCATGCAAAATAGCGTAAAACGGGTTGGTTAAATACCCTTGGTCAGCCTGCATCGCATTTAAGAACGGGTAGCTTAAGGTACGCTCACCATTCACCTCTATAAAGGCTCGCTCTAGTAGGTAATACAGCGGCAGCCCGGCATGGCCGCGACCGAGATTCAGTCCCAGCGTTTGAAATTGCTCAACAGTAAACGGCTGACCGTTTGGCAGCGTCACCGTATTGTTTTGCAAATACTGGGCAATCTCGTGACAGCGGGCTTGTGCATCGGGGAATTGGGCGAAAAACTGCTGGTTCTTGTCTTCCACACGCTGATAGGTTTTTTGATACACCACATCGGCGTGTCCCTCGAGCGGCGGGATACCGCCGGTAACAAACGCGCGTGATAGCGATTGTGGAAAGAACGACAAATAGGTTAGGGCACAGAACCCACCGAAGCTTTGTCCGAGGATCGCCCATTGCTTAATGCCTAACACCTCGCGTAAGCATTCGGCGTCTTTCACGATGCTGTCGGCCCGAAAATGGCTCAGATACGCTGCTTGCTCGGCAGGCGTGAGGTGGGCAAGCGTTTGGTGATTGACCGGCGAGCTCAAGCCCGTGCCGCGTTGGTCGAGCAACAACACGCGGTAATCGTCTAAGGCACGTTTTAGCCAGCCGCTTGCACCATTCGGACGAGGAGACTCAAACCCAGGCCCGCCTTGAAAATACACTAACCACGGTAAATCTTGTTCATTTTTGCGCGTATCCACCACTTCACGGGCGAAAACCGAAATCGATGGGCTGGTGGCGTCATGGTGATCCAGCGGTACATCAATGCGATGGCTGCGATAACAAATATGGCGATCCCAGAGTTCTTGCATGGTAATTCCTTTACAAACAAAACGATGACGCGCGCTAGATTATCAGAGTTAACCAACGGCGGCGAGCGGCTATCGCGCCAGTACCCCGCCATTGTTATGTGACACAAGTCACTTTTATATTTACTTAGCCTGCTAACTATTTTATAGTGATTACCACTTATTACTTAGCAGGCTAAGTAATTTCGATTGAGGGAGAAAGCGCATGACATCGTCACATCCTGAACATATGTCGATTGCTGAACATTTAGGACGCACGGCGCGATTATGGCGTCGTGTCGCCGATTCTGAGCTGGCGCCATTGGGGCTGAGCTATCCACGCTGGAGTGCACTTTGGATGTTGCGCCGATTGGGGGATGGCATCAGCCAGAGTGAATTGGCGCAGGCGCTTGAAATTGAGCTGGGCTCATTAATGCGGACCTTAAAACACCTTGAAACGCAGGGACTGATCACGCGGCGCTGCTTGCCAGAAGATAAGCGCACCCGAACCGTGCATGTCACCGAAAGCGGGTGTGAATTAATGAGCCGCATTGAAGCGCGGGTGTTGCGGGTACGTAAGCATCTGCTGGCGGGCATTGCCGCCGAAGATTTTGACGCTTTGGAGCGGGTGCTGGTCACCATCAATCAAAATGCGATGGACTATACCGCCACCGCAAAAGATGACCAGAGCACAGAACAATAACAGAGGTAAGAAGTACGAATGACACCGGATGAAAAATTTGCGCGTTGGGTAAAAGTAGCCGCTCTCAGTTTTGTGTTGCTCTTTGGCTATTTTTTGCTGGCGGATAACGTGATGCCATTAACGCCTCATGCCATGGTGACACGCACCGTGACCAAAGTAGCACCACAGGTGAGCGGGCCGGTCAGTGCCTTGGCGGTGGAAAACAACCAAGGCGTGCATCAAGGGGATGTGTTGTTCCAAATTGATGATACCCCGTATCGGATTGCGGTCGACCAAGCCAAACTCGCCTTAGCTCAAGCCAGACAAACCAATGCCCAATTAGATGCGTCATTGATGGCGGCGCGGCAAGATGTTTCGGCCTTGGCGTCGGTGATGGCGCAGAAAGTGCGTGAAGCGAAACGCTTAAAAGCCTTATTCGCTAAAAATGGTGTTTCTCAGCAGCAGCGTGATGATGCAATCAGTGCGGCTAATACTGCTCGAGCCAATTGGGAAGCGGCCAAAGCGCGTGTCAGTGCGCTGCAAATTCAACGGGGCGGTGACGGTGCCAGCAACATTGCTGAACAAGTGGCATTGAGCAAACTAAAGAAAGCACAATTAAATCAATCCTACACCACAGTAAAAGCCAGCCATGACGGCGTGGTGACTAATCTGCAATTGGACGTGGGAGCCTATGCCAGCGCTGGACAGCCATTGATGGCGTTGGTGTCTGACCGCACCGATGTGATTGCCGATTTTCGTGAAAAAAGTGTCCGCGATGTGCACACCGGCACGCCGGTGAAGGTAGCGTTTGATAGTGAACCGGGCAAGCTTTACGCGGGACACGTGAGTAGCGTGGATGCGGGAGTCAGTGCTGGACAGATCGATGCCAACGGGCAACTGGCGTCGCCTTCAAACTCGAACCGTTGGGTGCGTGATGCGCAGCGGATGCGTCTGCATATTCAACTCGATGAATGGCCCCCTCATGCGCTGCCGACCGGCGCCCGTGCCACGGTGCAACTTATGCCAGACAGCGGGATTGGAGCCGTATTCGCCCGCGCCCAAGTCGGCTTTTTAAGCCTGCTGCACTACATCTACTAAGGAGGTGAGCGATGGCTTTATGGCATCACCCCTTAAGTGATAACGATGTGCGCCAGTGTTTGCGGATTGCTACCGGCGCCACATTGGGCTTTACGGTATGCAAGTTTTTTGATTGTAACTTTGGGGTGTTTTTTACCGTTACCCCCATGCTACTGCTGGGCTTAGTCCCAGTGATGAACGGTCGCGCGGCGCGCCAATTGCTTGCTTCCGCGGTGATCAGTGGCTTAGAAGTGGGTGTGCTCGGTGGCTTATTGGGAGCACACCCGGGGCTGATGACGCCACTCGTCTTTGTGCTGTTCACCTACAAATTTGCGTGCATGTCTAAAGGGCGCTTTTTTCTGTTTGGTGCCAACAGTGTGTTGAGTCTGAGCATTATGTTGCACTTTGCCAGCTATCCAGACTTGCAGCTTAACACGCTGGTTTTTGGTAACTTAGGGGCTAATATCCTCTCGGTATTGATTGCTTACTTGGTGACGTGGCTGATCCCGGATGTGACTGAGCGTCAGCCGCCTGCCATGCCCGCGGGAGGAAAACAGACTCACCGTATGCGCCACGAGGCATTAATGGGAGCCTCGTTAGCGACCATTTCCTTTGTGGTCTTTCAGCTGTTTGATTTGCGCGACTCCATTTCAGCGCAGGCCACGACTGTGTTATTGCTGTTTCCCATGCACTGGAACGGCACGTTAAGTTATGCGCGAAAACGCGCGGTAGGCACGGTGCTTGGCGTCGCGTATGGGGTAGCATGCCAAGCAATACTGTATGACTGGTTTGGGGTGTTGATCTTGGTCGCGCCGCTTTTGTGGATAGGGACGCTTTTATTCGCCAAAGCCCATGTGAAAGAAGCCAGTGGATCAGGGGTCGGATTTGGCGCGATGGCCACCTTGGGGATCCTGTTTGGGCAATACCTAAGTCCCAGCCAAGATTTTATGTATGATGCGCTTTACCGCGTCAGCAGCAATATTGTGGCGATAGTGATCACCTTAATGCTGTGTTTTGCGCTCCACAAACTGCTTAATTACTTTCCTGCCACGCGATTTGGGACCGCCTAAAATGTCAGAGAAATTGGCGAACGGTATGGCCTTTCACCGTCAATGCAAGCGATACAATTTTGTGCGTAACCGCGCATGATTATTTGACTTTTGCGAGGCGTAACTTGTTTATCAGTTACGCTGTCGCTATTATTTGCGCTGACATCCATGTACAGAGAGGAAGTCAGCCGTCTCTCGCCCCTTTTGGCCGAATTAGGCTACCGGCTTATAGCACGCCGACGTTGACGGTTTCCGCCCTCCCATTGCCAGTAAGGTAGCGTAGTGAAAAAACTCATCTTAATTGTGGTGTGTGCCATGTTTGCGGTGGCGGCAATTGCCAGCATCACCGCCACAACTTTTATCTCACACGATGAAATCGACCAGATCATTCTCAAGCGTTCGAAAGCGCAGGCAGAGCTGCTTGCGGATCGCGCCGAATACATTCTGTCGAACTCGTCAACGCCAACCGACGATTTGCAGGAGATGGTCAGCGGTCTCAAAGTACGCAGTGACATCAGCTATGCCGTCGTCATTGATAAAAACGTCAAAGCTATTGCCCACAGTGATATGCAGAAACTGGGCAAAGTCTACACCGACAGCTACACAGTGGCGGGGGCTGGCCAAGGTCAACCACAGCATTCACGCTGGTACGCTGATGTGCAAGATGTGTGGGTGTACGACATCATGATGCCAATCTACGTCGATGGCCGCCTATGGGGCGCGTTTGATGTTGGGATCCCAATTACAGAAGTGGATAGCGCGGCCAACGGCATTGCGATTGCGCAGCTGACCGCGATTGGCTTGATTTTTATTGCCTGTACCCTCGTGCTGGTATGGCTATTGGGCCGACTGTTCGCGCCGCTTAAAGGCCTTGAGCACGCGCTGGCGGATATCTCGAAAGGGGACGGTGACCTGACTGTGCGTTTGCCTGTCACTGGCAACAACGAGATCACCCGTATTTCGGTGGCCTTTAACACCTTCGTTGAAAAAATCGACCAAATCATTGCACATGTAGTGGAAACCGGTGAAGAGCTTGGCCGTTCAGCCGAGTCGCTGCGCGACAAAGCCGCGCAATCGCTAAAACGCGGTGAATCGCAAAGCGAGCAAGCGCTGCTGGTCGTGACCTCGATGAATGAGATGATCGCCACCATCAACGAAATTTCGCAAAGTGCGTCAAACGCCGCAGATTCGGCCTCGTCAGCCAACAGCGAAACCGAAGCCGGTAAGCAAATCTTGACCGAAGCGACCCAGACCATCAACCAACTCGACACCGAGATGGACAACATGTCGACGGTGATCACCTCGCTGGCCGATCGCACCCAGTCGATTGTCTCCATTTTGGACGTGATACGTGGCATCTCAGAGCAGACGAACTTGCTTGCCTTGAACGCAGCCATTGAAGCAGCGCGCGCTGGCGAAGCGGGACGTGGCTTTGCGGTCGTGGCGGATGAAGTACGCAGTCTAGCGACCAAAACGTCGCAATCAACCGAAGAGATTCAATCGACCATTGATCAGCTTCAGCAAGAAGCGAAAAACGCGGTTGAGGCAATGGACACCAGCAAAGCCCTCACCAGCGAAGGGAACCGCGCGACCGAGCAAGCACTGACGGCGCTAGAAAGCATCGCGATGCAAGTAAGCACCATCTTGGATATGAACACCCATGTGGCAACGGCGACCGAAGAGCAATCAAGCGTAGCCAATGAAATCAACGTCAACATGGATACGGTTAACCAAGCGGCGCAAGCCGGGCTGGACGATAGCCATAGCCTAGAAGCGAGTAGCCAAGACTTAGCAGGACTCGCGCGCACCCTCGATCACTATGTGGGCGCGTTTAAAGTCTCGGTAATTAATAAAGCGGACACGTCATTGCGCGCGTCGCGTGACTAATCGACCGTTTTTGAACATCTTGATCCGATCGCCAGCCTTGTGCTGGCGATTTTTTAGCGGGTTCCAGAGTGGCGGTTAAAAATCGGGGGCGGGTTGAGTGGGCAAGTGTTGGGCTAAATACGCCAATAACGCCGCCACTTTGGGCTGAAGCTGACGTCCGCGTGGATAAAGCGCCCAAATACCTTCTTCTTCTATCCGATAATCCACCAATACTTCTTCTAATGTTCCCTCGGCTAAGGCCTCTTGCACATAATAATGCGGCAACTGCGCGACACCTATACCTTGCTTGGCCGCCTCGAGTAACGCCACGCCAGAATTACAGCGCAACCGCCCCGAAACTGTGAGGGTGCGGACTTTATTGCCCGCTTGATAATGCCAGTGCTCGTTGGAGCCAACCAAACAAACATGGCGATTGAGATCGCTTGGCGTCAGCGGCCGGCCGTGTGCTGCCAAATACGCTGGGCTGGCACAAATGGAGAGCCGTCGAGAACCCAAGCGTTTCGCTTTCAGGCTGGAATCTGCGAGATGACCAATACGGATCGCCACATCGGTGCCAGTTTCAATTATATCAATTCGACGATTAGTCAGGTGCAAGTCCACCGACACATGAGGATATTGCCGCAAGAAAGGGGCCAGCAAGGGCGCGATATATTGTTCGCCAAAATTCACCGGCGCCGTCACCCGCACTAATCCGGTGGGAAGCGCTTGTGATTGGGTAATGGTTTGCTCGGCCTCTTGCAAGGCGGCCATTAGCGGACGGCAACGTTGATAATAGTGCTCGCCTTCATCCGTTAGCGTGACTTTACGGGTGGTGCGGTGAAAAAGCTTCACCCCCAAATGGGCTTCCAGCGCCGCAACTCGCCGACTTACCGCCACCACATTGGTGTCGAGCTTATAAGCGGCCTGAGTAAAACTGCCGTGCTCAGCCACCGCTAAAAATTCGTTTAATCCTTCCCAATGGGGCGCCATGACTGTCTATCCTGTCTATATTATCGGACAATGCATTATTACGTGAGTGAAATAATAATTTTCAATTTTGCTGGATTATAACGAAAAGCAGTTTAGCTAGTATAGCGTGACACGAATTACTCCCTTGAACTCAAAAGGATTCTGCAATGGCACTAACCATCAAGCCAGGACAAACACATATCAAATCCAAAGCCGCCGTCGCATGGGGGCCAGGCCAACCACTGAAAATGGAAGAAGTCGACGTTGAACTGCCTAAGCCGGGTGAGGTGTTGGTCAGAATCGTTGCCACTGGTGTGTGCCATACCGATGCGTTCACCTTATCGGGCGACGATCCTGAGGGGGTATTTCCTTCCATTCTCGGCCATGAAGGCGGCGGGATTGTTGAAATGGTCGGCGAGGGTGTCACCAGCGTAGAAGTGGGCGACCATGTGATCCCGCTTTACACCGCCGAATGTGGCGAGTGTAAATTCTGCCGCTCAGGCAAAACCAACCTATGCGGCGCGGTGCGTGAAACCCAAGGCAAAGGCTTGATGCCAGACGGTACCTCACGCTTTTCGATTAATGGCGAGACCATTTTCCACTACATGGGCTGCTCGACCTTCTCCGAATACACGGTACTGCCCGAGATCTCTTTGGCGAAAGTAAGCAAAGCCGCACCGCTCGAAGAAGTTTGTTTGCTTGGCTGTGGCGTGACCACTGGCATGGGCGCGGTAATGAACACTGCCAAAGTAGAAAAAGGCGACACGGTGGCGATTTTCGGTTTAGGCGGTATTGGCCTATCCGCGGTGATTGGCGCGCGTATGGCCGGCGCGAGTCGCATCATCGGCATTGATATTAATGAGAGCAAATTCACCCTTGCCAAGCAGCTGGGCGCCACTGATGTGATTAACCCAAAAGACTACGATCAGCCAATTCAACAAGTGATTGTGGAGATGACCGACGGCGGCGTTGATTATTCGTTTGAATGTATCGGCAATGTCGATGTGATGCGTCAAGCGCTGGAATGCTGCCACAAAGGCTGGGGCGAGTCAGTGATCATTGGGGTTGCTGGCGCAGGCCAAGAGATTTCAACCCGTCCGTTCCAGCTGGTGACAGGGCGCGTCTGGAAAGGCTCGGCGTTTGGTGGCGTAAAAGGCCGCTCAGAGCTGCCCGGCATTGTTGAGCGCTATCTCGATGGTGAATTTGGCCTACAAGAATTCATTAGCTACACCATGGGCCTTGATGAAGTAAACCGTGCCTTTGACCTGATGCACGAAGGCAAAAGCATTCGCAGCGTGATCCACATGGATAAATAACAGGACGGCCGCCGTGGCAACGCGGCGGTAAAATAACCATGCAACTAGAAAAAATAAGCGAAAACAAAGTCGCAGGCGGTTGGCACCAACGTTGGCAACATGACTCAAGCACCACCAACGGCAAAATGACCTTTGCGATCTTTCTGCCCGAAAAAGCGAAAAAACAACCCGTGCCGGTGCTCTATTGGCTCTCGGGCCTGACCTGCACCGACGAAAACTTTATGCAAAAGGCCGGCGCCTTTAAACAAGCCGCCACCTTGGGCATGGCGATTGTGGCGCCAGACACCAGCCCACGCGGTGAGGGCGTGGCCGATGCCAATCAATATGATCTCGGCCAAGGGGCGGGGTTTTATGTTAATGCCACCCAAGCGCCGTGGCAGTCGCACTATCAGATGTACGACTACGTTGCGCACGAACTGCCGGAGCTGATTGAATCGCACTTTGCGGTCAACAACCAGCGCGCGATTGCCGGACACAGCATGGGCGGCCACGGCGCGCTAGTGATTGGTTTGCGTAACCCGTCACGCTACAGCAGCATTTCGGCGTTCAGCCCGATTTGTCATCCCACCGAGTGCCCGTGGGGCAAACAGGCCTTTAGCGCCTATTTAGGTGATGACGAACAAACATGGCAAACCTACGATGCCACTATGTTACTTGCCCAAGGCCCCACCGCCATGCCGATGCTGGTGGACCAAGGCGACAAAGACGGTTTTTTGGCCGAGCAGCTTAACCCGCAAGCCCTGAAACAAGCGGCAGAGAAACACAACTCCCCGCTTACCTTGCGCATGCAACCCGGCTACGACCACAGCTACTTTTTCATCAGTACCTTTATTGATGAACACCTCGCCTTCCACGCCACCCGCTTTGCGCGGTAGGTACAAACCACGTCGAGACCCCAAGCGGCCACCCAGGCCGCTTTTTTTGTACCCATTTCACAAAATATGGCTTGGCTAACACTTTGGACAATAGCGCACGAAAAGCGAAACAGCGCTTGATACACTAACCCGAAAAGCAGCCAATAAATGGCGTGTTAGGTGCCGACAACTGATCGGCGGTAGCGTGGTGAATGCATGGTTACAGTTTAACGCTTGGGGATAGTGTGAACACCCGAGTAGGAATAGACGGTATGCACTTTTGCGGAAGAGCATGATCCATTAGAGGTGATAAATTATATTGGTAACAGTCAGTTAGGTAGAAGAAAGTGCGGATAACGGTTTGGGGAAGTAGTGCGTGCGCACTAATACAATGTTAGCTTAAATGGGGGAGCGAACTACAATGCTATGCTTAGATTGTGGTACAATGTTCGTCTAAATCGAGGGTAATCATGAAATCAAAAAACGATTTTCAAACATCAGCTATCAATAGAGCAGCTCGTGGAATGTTGAGTAGCAAGGATGTGCATGAGCATACTAGAGCCAGTTCCAGGTATGGCTTTAAAGACCGAGCGTTATATTTATCTGATGAAGAGATAAGAAATGCATGGAAAAGTGCATCGTCGTCAATTAAGAAAGCAAGAGGGTAGGTTTGGCAAAGGGATATAATTTCATTTATGACCAACTTGTTGATTCTGAAGATGACATACATGGAATAATTTCATATTCGGTTTATAAGCGTCAAAAAATTCAGTTCATCAAAGATTTCAAATCTAAAAATGACGGTAATGATCCAAGCGAAGAGGATTTGAAGCCTTTTAATGATTTATCTATGTCGGATGCTCAATTGGAATTCTATAAAAGTGAAGCTACATTTCTAACACAGAGCTTCCTTGAAAATGTACTTGAAGCTGATCTAAAAGAACGAGAAACTTATTTTTCCGCTCGTGTCCATGCTGAGTTGAGTAACATTAAACCGCGCCATTTCCTCGATATATTCAAAGGTGCTTTGGGTTCTCTTTTATTTGTCCTTCTAACCGGTGCTCTATATTTTGCGGTCTGGTCACTTTCTACCTCACCTAAGATGGTCATTGAGCAGGTCTTTGACGTTCAAATTATATCGGTAGATAAGTCCGAAGGATGAAAATAAGCTAACAAACGAGTATGTCGTCAATCGTTAAATTTTGGCGAGGTTTTTATCCCATCACGCCGTCTCTGAGCACCGAATTTAAGATCACTACCATCTTACGCACACAGGCAGTAATGGCGACGTTTTTCGGCTTTCCAGCGGCGACTAATCGGGATACGTCGCTTTGAACGTTTAACGATTTAACGTGTGAAAGAGATATATAGGAATGACTTTTCCGCGGTCCACCCACCGTGTGAAGATAAAAGTGGTGCTCGGTGCGATCAACGCCACAAAAGAATTGAGCAGACATGGTCACCTCCGTTATTAAAGGCCGCTCCTAAGTGTGGTAGATATTTAAGAGAGGAAATCCGTGTCATTCGTATGAGCTAGGTGGCAGTAATAACTTAAGTTGGAAAAATGAAAAGCTTATTAGAGCATCGTGAGAATTTAAAAAATAATGTTAAAGCATATGAAGTTGATATCGAAAGATGCTATAGAACAGTAGTTAAGCACTTAAAAGATGTAGGCTATAAACGTATTACCTTTAATCGTGCAGAGTCAACAATTAAGCAGTTTGTTGAACTCATTTTTGAAGCTCAACATCGTAAACCATTTTTTCATATTGAGTCTCCCACAGGACTTCCTTACTGTTGGAACTCTCCATCTAAAAATGGCTGGGATATTGACTATATAAAATATGAGTGGGGACATCATGAGTCTCGAAATCAGAATGGTGATGCTGCGCATTGTGCCCAAAACTTGTGCTTACAATCAGCACGTTGCAATCAACATATTCAGAGCTCTATGAACGTAAATGAACTAAAAGAATATGGGGGCAAGTTAGAGCAAGTGATAGATCGAAACCTAGAAAATCGACGGAAATTATTTTCTTCAGATGAATGGAAAAATTTGTTAATGGAACTGGATCGTTGGAAGTAGATACATAAAAAATAAGAATAAGTGTCGCGCAGCCGACACTTTATTTGGGTGTTGAACAGCACCTACTATTCAACTTACTATTTTTATCGCGGTGAAATTTTTAGAAAAGTAGGTGACAAAGGTAAACCGAATGTTTACAACACCGAGACTATAAAAGTAACGAGTGCTGAAA
>NZ_MUFO01000047.1:0-20101 GCF_001995345.1 Salinivibrio sp. IB872
GTGCGGTTTCACCTAGCGCTTGTGCCATCCCAATGATGGTGCCGGTGAGCATGCCTGGCATCGCTAATGGCAGCACATGGTGAATCACCATTTGCATCTTAGAGGCCCCTACCCCTAACGCAGCATCACGGACCGAGGGTGGCACCGCTTTAATAGAGGCACGGCTGGAGATAATGATGGTTGGCAGCGTCATAAGGGTAAGTACCAAGCCGCCCACAACCGGCGCAGAACGCGGTAGGTCAGCAAAGTTGAGGAATACCGCCAGCCCCAGCAAACCAAACACAATCGAAGGCACCGCCGCGAGGTTATTGATGTTAATTTCAATTATCTCGGTAATGCGGTTGCGTGGCGCAAACTCTTCCAAGTAAATCGCCGCGGCTACCCCAATCGGAAAGCTCAGCACTAAGGTGACCAATAAGGTGTAGAAGGATCCGACCGTCGCCCCCCAAATTCCAGCGAGTTCGGCATCGCGGCTATCACCATTGGTGAAAAAGCGGGTGTTAAACACGGTACGGATCCGATCATCGCTTTGCAGTTGGTTGAACCAACCAATGTGCTTGTCTTTAAACTGACGATAAGACTCCGGTAAGTTGCCGTCGATATTGCCTTTGTTGAATTGGTTGACGTTGTCTCCAGCAAGCGCCCAAATATCGATTTGCTGTCCAACAAGGCTGGGGTCTGCAGCGACACGGTCGCGCAAATCGTACTCCGCCCCTGTGGAGAGGAAACGGAATAGCTCGCGCTTGTCTGTACGCGACGTGACGTCCGGCAAGGTAGCAAAAATGGCATCGGCCAGAACCGAGCGATAGCTCAGGTATTGCAATGTTTCATCATTGAGCGGTTTGCCCTCAATGCCAAGCTTTTCGGCGCTTAAATCGACCGTGAGGCGAATTTCTGTGGTGTAGAAGGCGGTATAGCCTTGCGAGATGATTGACCCAAGCAATACCACCAAAAACGTAAACGCCAACAAAATCGACCCAATGCCATACCAACGAAAGCGTCCTTCGCGTCCGCGTCGTTTGGCAAGGCCTGCTTTTACTCGCGCGCGCTTGTTTTGCGCGATCTGTGCAATTTTATCAGTCATATTGTTCTCGATATTTCTTCACAATACGGAGCGCAACAAAGTTCAGCGCTAGCGTCACAACAAAGAGCGTCAAACCCAGTGCAAATGCGGCCAAGGTTTTCGGGCTATCAAACTCTTGGTCGCCCACAAGAAGAGTCACGATCTGCACGGTAACCGTGGTGACCGAATCAAGTGGGTTCGCGGTGAGGTTAGCCGAAAGGCCAGCGGCCATGACCACAATCATGGTTTCGCCAATGGCACGGGATACGGCAAGCAAGAGCCCCCCGACAATGCCCGGTAACGCGGCTGGAATAACCACTTGGCGGATGGTCTCAGATGGCGTCGCCCCCAATCCGAGCGAGCCATCGCGCAATGACTGCGGCACGGCGGTGATCACGTCGTCGGATAATGAAGACACAAATGGGATGATCATCACCCCCATGACAAACCCTGCCGCCAGCGCGCTTTCCGAGGATGCACTCTCAAACCCGATCGCTTGTGCAACGTCGCGGATCACCGGTGCCGCAACCAATGCGGCAAAAAAGCCATACACCACGGTCGGAATACCAGCGAGAATTTCAAGAATCGGCTTCACGATACTGCGTACGCGCGGTGAGGCGTATTCAGCGAGATAGATGGCACTCATCAGCCCCACTGGTGCGGCAATACACATGGCGATAATTGATATCATCAAGGTGCCGGTGAACAGCGGAATCGCGCCAAAAGAGCCACTTGCCCCTTGCTGATCTGCGCGCAAAGCAATTTGCGGTGACCACTCCGTCCCGAAGATAAAGTCGGTAATCGAGATCATCTGGAAAAAGCGCAGGGCTTCAAACAGCACTGAGAGCACAATGCCTAGCGTGGTCAGAATGGCTAACGTCGAACACAGCAGCAAAAACGCCTGCATCACGTTCTCGACACGGTTGCGGGCCCTTAGCCGCGGCCGCAGCGAGCGCCACCCAAAGGCAAATCCGGCCAACGCCAATGTTGTCATGGCGGTAAAACGCAAGGTGTTCCCTAACGCATGGAGGGATTGATAGTGTTCAGCCGCCGCTAACAAGACAGCATCGTCAGTTTGGGTGATGCCACTGGCAATGTTCCCGATTTGGCTATAGACCAAATCATGGCTATTGATGCGCACAAGGTAGCTATCAGGGATCTGTGCCATCACCAAACTGTGGATCAAGTTCGGCTCCACGGCTTGCCATAGCAGCAGTAGAATCAACGCCGGAATGGCGGCGAGAATCGCAACATAGGAGCCATAGTAGTTGGGGCGAGAGTGAAGCTTGCTCAATCCACCAGCCATATCGGCCAGTTTGATTGAACGTGTTCGAGCAAGAAAGAAGCCTGAAATTGCAATCAGCGCAATTACGGTCATCAACATGGATGTGGTCATTGTTCCTCCTGAACACGAATAAAGGTGACACAGCGCGTGTGCCACCTTTTCGCGTTCACACTGCAATTACAGATTCGGGTTTAGGTTCACCGCTGCAGTGCGTACGTTGTTCCATTCTTGGCTTGCCAATGGGATCAGACCACGGTCGGTCAAATAGCCCATTTCGCCGATAGCATCTTCTGCCGTAAAGGCATTCACATACTCTTTCAAGCCTGGAATGACATCTTCATGCGCTTTCTTCACATAGAAGTAGAGTGAGCGTGATACGGGATACTCGCCACTACCAATCGCATCAAACGTCGGCTCAACACCGGCAATTTTTGCGCCTTGAACTTTATCGGCATTCTGCTCGAGGAAGCTGTAACCAAAGATACCGAACGCATCTGGATTTGCTTCAAGCTTTTGCACGATCAAGTTGTCGTTTTCGCCCGCTTCAATAAAGGCACCATCTTCACGCATACCGTGACAAATGGCTTTGAATTTGTCTTCATCACTGTCTTCTAGCGCGGCGATTTCAGGATATTGAGAACAGCCTGCTTCCATGGCGAGTTCAACAAACGCATCACGTGTACCTGACGTTGGTGGTGGACCTAGCACTTCGATCTTGGTTTTCGGCAGCGATGGGTTCACGTCTTTCCACGTTTTGTGTGGGTTGTCGATGAAGTTGCCTTTGCCGTCTGGCACGGTTTTAGCCAGTGCGGTGTAAAGATCTTTCAGTGATACGTCATATTGTGGCGATGCTTTTGAGTTCGCAAAGGCGATGCCGTCATAACCAATTTTGATTTCGACGATGTCGTCTACGCCATTGGCTTTACAACGCTCAATCTCAGAGCTTTTGATTTTGCGTGATGCATTCGTGATATCTGGTGTATTTTCACCCACACCTGCACAGAACAGCTTCAAGCCACCGCCTGAACCAGTTGATTCGATTTTGGGTACTGAGTATTGCGACGTGCGACCGAAGCGCTCAGCAACCACAGTAGCAAAAGGGTAAACGGTAGAAGAGCCAACGATGCTAATGTAGTCACGGTTTGCGGCCGTTGCGCTACCCGCGGCCAATACGGCCATTGATACTGTAGTAGCAGCAAAGAGAGCTTTGAGTTTCACATCAACCTCCAAGTCGATTGTTTAAGTTAGTGCTGTGCAAATTGTCCAACCTGCACATGACGAAGAACTCGGTTAGCTGTGAAACACCTTAAGCAGGGTTCGTGACACTTCCTTGATGAGACGATGAAGCTTTAATGACAGGCCGATCCTTTGGTAAGCAACGCAAAAATTGGCGCTCACACGCTCGCGTTGCGCGGCGGTATCGCTAGGATATAGCCAAGCTTTTTCTTGCTGCAACACCGATTATAAGCGGATAAAAGCACCAATTAAGTCGTGTAGCATGGGGCTGCACAGCATCCTGGCGTAAAACAGGGAACAGCCGTAAGGATTCATCATGGCCGAGCCAAACGATAGCCTCGCGCACTCAATTAAGTCGCATCGGGCGAGAATAAAAAACACCCAATCCCAACCCAGTAAACCGTCGGTTCTGTTTTTGTGTGATGGGCTTCAGGGCGCCTCGTTAATGGCAAGCGCCATTATGCAGAACAAAGCCGGAGCGTTTTTTGAGATCGTGTGCTGTCACACTAGTCCTGACATGGCAACCGAGCCGGCCGCACGGGCGTTGATTCAATTTCAAATCTCAACCGCGGACATTGTGCCGGTGCCTTTGGCCGGCTTATCGTTAAACTATGTTGACTATTTAGTCGCCCTTTCGCCCGCCGCAGTGCAATCGGGCCTTGCACTGCCCAGCTATGGCAAATTTGTACCCTGGGATGTGTCTGAACAGACCAACGCCAGCACAACCGCGGTACTGCGAACCATCAATCACAACGTGAATTACTTTCTGTCTCTCTATTTATTTCGCTAGTTCAGTTCATCCCACAAAAAATGCGCCGGTTATCAGAGACGGTGCTAAGAAGTCGAACATTTCGTTCAACAACGTCGTTAAACTGTGTTTTGACTGTGTTAATTTCGCTAAAAAGGTAGGCACCGCTTGCTGCTACCGCCACACTAAGGGTGAGAAAAACCACACGTAGGTACTGAATGATCGTCATTTTGCCCCCCGCTACACCTATTGGCATTGATAAAAGACTAATTATTCTTTTTTCAGTAAGCTAAGGGGACGACCAATCACTGTGATAGGTTCACTCTAAGTCCATTTTTCATTGTCACAAAAACTCGCGACTGTAGGCCAAAATCAGACGTTATGCCACCAGTAACAGTAAACCATGACAGCCCACAACACCCGCAGTCAAACGGCCACGCATCACTTGGTAAGCGGCGGGCTGCTCTTCCTCTCGTTCGCTCTTTCGGATCCATTTTTCAGCCAACCATACCGCCAAGTAACCCGCAGTCAGAATACCAGTGGCGATCACGTATTGCGTTGCCCCTTGAATGAGTGCACCCCATGCCAGTAGAGCGAATAAGTTACTCAGCAATAATGCATTACGGCTGAGTTTATGGGAAAAATGATCGATACCATTACCCCACAACACGCCAGATAAGAAGCTTAAAATCACCGCACTGTAGCTTAAAAATAGCTGCTCACCACTGAGTCCAAATAAGGTTAAATCGGCCCAAGTAATAATTACCCCGCCAATAAACGGAACCAAACCCAGATAGCCAAGTTGCAGCATGGTATCGCGAGCAGAAGGTTGAGGTTTCATGAAGCTACTCCCATCAAAAAAACGGTCACGTTGAGGTCTGTTTTCAGTATACGAAGCCCAGTCTAACTTGGTCGTCTTATCGACATTTTTTGCTGATTTTCTCGGCGTTTTACAGCTTTTAGCTGTGATTTATCCCTCAGTTTTTTGCAAATATAGCGAATATTGAGTACATTGCTGCCCGAATTCGTTTTCACAGGCTGCCAACTTTTGCCGACAGCAGCCATGCGGCGAGCCGGTAGTTCGTCAATTTTTCCGCTTGTTTAAGGAGCACCATTAGCGCTTACCGCTACCCTAATTTTTCGCGTTTGAAAGAGGAGTTATTCATGTCAACGCAACGTACACGAAGTACACCCGGCGCCGAATCAATGCGCCCGACTTATCACCCATTTGAAAACCGCGTAACCCAAAGCGGCCTTTTCAAAGGCGTTCACAAAAATATGATGATCGCCGCTACCCTTCTGGTTTTCGCCTTCGTTCTGTTTACAGGCTTTAACACCGATCTTGCTGCCACGATTTTTGCAACTGCACGAGGCTGGGTCGAATCCACCTTTGGTTGGTACTACATGATGGTGTTAGTGCTGCTTCTCACGACCAGTTTGATCATTGCCGTCACGCGCTTAGGCAGCATCCGTCTGGGAGATGATGACGATCGCCCCGAGTTCAGCACGTTTTCTTGGTTAGCCATGCTTTTTTCGGCTGGTGTCGGGATTGGCGTACTGTTTTTTGGGGTAGCCGAACCCACGTTCTACTTTGATACAAGTGGTGCGTTCGGCTACCCCAACAACCCGTATGCCGATATGGCTGGGGCGACCGCCATGGGCTTTGACCGTGCCGCCGATGCGTTGCGAGTCACCTATTTCCATTGGGGCTTTCATGGCTGGGCGGTGTATGTGATTGTCGGGCTCGCGTTGGCCTATTTTTCGTTTCGTAAGAAACTGCCTCTGGCCCTACGTTCGACCGTCTATCCACTCATTGGTGAGCGTATTTATGGCCCGATGGGGCATGCCATCGATATTCTTGGCGTGCTGGGTTGTGTATTTGGGGTTGCGACCTCACTGGGGTTAGGCGTCAGCCAAATTGCCGTGGGGCTGGATCGTTTATTTGGGATTGATCCCGGCGTAGTCACTCAGGTAATACTCATTGCGCTGATCTCTGTGGCTTCCATTATGTCTGCGCTATCTGGCGTGGGTAAAGGGATTCGGATTATCTCTGAGTGGAACATTATTGTCTCGGCCCTTGTGATCGCCTACTTCCTGTTTGGTGGCCCGACAGCTTGGCTGATTCAGATTTTTGGCGTCTCGCTGGGTGACTACTTGGTGAACTTTATGCCAATGGGGCTGTGGTTCCCTGATGAGCAAGGCCCCTCGGCATGGCAAAATGCGTGGACCATTTTCTACTGGGGATGGTGGATTGCGTGGGCGCCCTTTATTGGCCTGTTTATTGCGCGTATTTCACGCGGTCGCACCTTACGCGAATTTATTTTTGGTGTGCTGTGTGCGCCAACACTAATGATTTTTGCTTGGCTCGCTATCTTTGGTGGCAATGCCCTCCATCAAGAGCTTGTCGCTGACGCTGGGATTGGTAGCGCAGGGATCATTGATTTGGTGAATAGCTGGGACTTACCCGCTGCACTCTTTGCCAGTGCCGATGGGATCACCGGCGGTGGCATCACGGGATGGATCCTCAATGCCATGATGATTTTCTTGCTATTTAGCTGGTTTATCACCTCGTCGGACTCTAGCACGCTGGTGCTTACCACGATCCTTTCAATGGGCAATGAGCATCCACCGAAGCGTTTTCGTATTTTTTGGGGGTCGATGATCGGGGCGGTTGCCGCCGTGCTGTTGGTCGCAGGCGGCTTGAAGGCACTGCAAACGGCCAATATGGTCACCGCATTGCCTATCAGTATTCTTCTGATCCTCATGACAATCAGTGTGCTGAAATCCTTGCTTGAAGAGTCGATGGGTAAATCGACTGCATCGAGCACATCGCAAGCTAAGCAGTAAATCTGACTGGGCACGTAACAAAAGCGCCACCGCATTGGGTGGCGTTTTTCTTTGCGACGAATATTACGACGCTGCTGGCTCTCCAACCGCCATCGCTAGCACACTTACCGGATGCAAAACTTCCAGCGACGTGTTTTCTTCAATTTGCCATTTACAGGTTTCACAGTCAGTGATCGCAAAATCCGCCTGCGCGGCTTCAATCTGAGCAAACAAGCCACTGCCAATGGCAATCGAGGTTTGATAGTTCTCGGTTTTAAACCCATAGGTGCCTGCCAAGCCACAACACTCGCTATCGAGCACAATCACCTCTAAGCCTGGGATCATACGCAACAGCTCAATGGTAAACATCGCATTACCACTTCGCTCCAAGTGACAAGGGGTATGGTAAACCACCCGTTTATTAATTGGGTTGAGCTTGGGCATCTCGCCATTCATGGCCGCTTTGAGTAAAAAGCGGGTCACAAAACTGATTTGCCCTGCCACATGAGCGTTATCTACTCCCAGTACATGGGGATACTCTTCTTTTAACGTCAGCGCACACGATGATGAAGTGGCGATCACTGGGCGTTGCTCGGAAACTGCATCGGCAATCATCGCGGTATTGGCGGTCGCGTTGCGGCGCGCTTTATCGTAAAAGCCATTGGCAATTAAAGGCACGCCACAACATTTATGTTTCTCGAGCAATTGCACGCCATACCCCATCGCATTCATCACTTTTACCAAGTCTTTACCAAGCTGCGGATTGTTGAAATTCACATAACAGCCATGAAAGTAACTGACTTGTTTGGGATAATCCGCTTGTGCCGCCGCTTGGCTTTTCATCCAACGCCGAAAGGTGCCAAATGAATACTTAGGTAAGGATTTATGTTTATCCACCCCAATCGTGGCATGCATCACCGCCTTCACTGGTTTCAGATCGGTCATCACGTTGACCAGTGGCGCGACTGGATTAGCAAGCGAGCCAAACAAGTCGGTATGACTCAGCACGTAATCACGCATCAGCTTAGGATTGATGTTTTTCTTGCCGTGTTTGCCGCGCGCCACCGCGATAATATCGCCAATTTTTACCCCGGAAGGACAGGCGGTCTCACAGCGTTTGCAGTTGGTGCATAACTTGAGAAGATCATCATAATACTCAGGGTTTTTGATCCGCAGGCGCTCACCATCTGGGCCGCACTCTTTGGGGCCAGGATACGCAGGATTCGCTTTTGATACCGGACAATACACAGTACAGACCGTGCATTTAATGCATTGGTCAAAACTGGTGGGTTGCGGCGCATGGTCGCTATAGTCGCGCTGTTTCAGCCATTCAGTTAGCATGGGACGCCTCCTTAGCGCTCGCCATCACCGCGAGCGCACGTTGCGCGGCGGCGTAGCCGGTTGCAATCGCGACGCCACCGCCACAGCCTTCATAGACGGGATCGTAACCACTGAGTACCGCACCACACACRAACAGGTTTTGGCAGCGCTTGCCGCGTGCGGTGGGCCGCAGTTGGTTGTCGGTGTTAATGCCAAACGCCATAAAGGGGTGGCTTTGCTGACTGAAAAAGTCGTCGTTGCGCCACTCGCTCCGATCAGGGCTTTGCACCATATCTAACCCCAACGTCGGTTCGCTCACCTGGGTGCRGTCGGCATTGAGACCGCGGCTAAAGTAGCTACCCGTGGCCAAGATCACCGCCTCTGCGGTTAACGGAATATCTTCTAGCTGACGCGTATGCAAGGCGGTAAGGCGACCGTTGTCGTCAAACTCACCGCCGGTCACTTGATCGCCACGCAGCAATACTCCACCCGCGCTAGCAAAGGCCCGCTGTAACGCACGCTCAATACGGATCCCCAGCAGCGAAGGCGGCATGGTTGGCACTTCGTGAAAACAGCGATCGGTGCGCTGTTTCAGCGCATCCATACCTCGCTCACCCGCCACATCGGCAATGATGGCGGGTAAAATCACCAGCTCATCTGGGCCGGATTGCGCAATTAACTGCTCGCACAGGCTGTCAAACGCCTCAGGTTCAGCCAATAAACGGGAAAGATCCACCGAGCGTAGCTCGTTGCGGTTACGGCGTAATCGCTCAGCACCCGGAATCGACAAAGTAATGGTGCGACTTGGGCAGGATGCAAAATCACGCTGGGCGGTAATGGTATCTTTCGCTAAGGTCGGCTGTGCATCGCGATAGCCTTCAATGGCGACAAAACACAAACCAGAGAAACGTCGCGGGCCGCGATGCTGATACACATGCCCTTGCGACAGCCACGTCGGACGCACGGTGCCCAATGGCGTAATACGGCCGTGGTTGGCGTTATCTTCTTGATGATATAGACACACCTTTTGCGCACTCACTTGATGTTGGAACCAAGCGAGTGACTGGGTGATCTCATCTAGGCTGACTTTGGCATACGGATGCTCAGGATGTTGGCGCACCAGTTTCGGAATCGCTTCAAAAGGCTGACTGACCGGCTCGCCATTGGGGAAATGGCCTAATACATCAATCGAGCCTGAAGAAAAATGCAGCGCGCTTTGTCCGGCGCTAATCATCACGGTTTTCTTGCCCGCTTCCAGTGACCGCAATGCAGCAGTAAACCCGGCAATGCCGCCACCAATCACTGCGATATCGTAGTGGATCATTGTGATACCTCCTGATCAGCCGCTGACGTCGACGATGTAGCACGCTTTATCTCAGCGCTACTGTGTGGTGTCTTCGGCGGCGTTGGCACCTCACCGGCGCCAAATAATCCTTGATAAATCCAATAGCTAAATTCGGCTTCGCGTAGCGCATCACCCCAAAAAATGGGTTTCACGCCTTTCCAGCGCTCTTCGAGAAAGTCCACCAGCAGCCCTGCACTGGCTTGACCATCTACTCCAGCCAGTTCACTAAATAAGCTAGCGGCACGATAGCTGCACAGCTCGCCCTGACAAGGCCCCATACCCAGACGGGTGCGCCGACGCAGATCGGTGAGATTTTTCACATCCAACGATTGAATGGCATAGTTCACCTCGCCCTTGGTCACCATTTCGCATTCACAAATCACTGCTTGGCTATCGTCACTTTCATCTAAAAAATGGCTAACGCGCTCACCATGACGGTAATAGGCGGATTGATAGACAGGTTTTACCAAGCTGGCGCTGGCTTTACGGATCCCTTTAGAAGGCTCAGAGCCCGGTAGCGGACGGGTCGCAGTTTGGCAACGGTTGCGGTTACCCAGCTTTTCAGCCACCAAGTCTGTGGCTTGCTCGGCCATCAAACGATAGGTCATGAGCTTACCACCAGTGATAGTGATCAAACCTTCCAGCCCATCGCGTGCTTGGTGGTCGAGTAACACAATGCCACGACTGATATTACGGCCACTGCCATCGTCATCTACCGAAACCAACGGCCGCACACCCGCGTAGGCGCGCAACACGCGCGTATTGGCCATGATGGGGGCGAGTTTAGCCCCTTCGCGCATCAGTACATCCACTTCTTGTGGCGTCACTGCCAGCTTATCAATCTGATCGTACTCGATGTGCTCAGAGGTGGTGCCGATTAAGGAAATGGTGTCACCGGGCACCAAGATGTCAGCGTCTGCCGGTTTCCGACAGCGGTTGATCACTCGGTTGTTAATCCGATAGTCGAGGATCAGCAATGAGCCCTTGGCGGGGAACATTTTGATATTCAGATCGGCATACTCGCAGATTGTCTGCCCCCAAATACCTGCCGCATTGATCACTTGCTTCGCCATAATGGCAAAACGCTCGCCGGTGAGGGTATGCAAACACTGGACGCCTTGCACCGTCGCCCCTTGACGAATTAATCCCATCACTCGGGTATGGTTAAACACCTTGGCGCCGTGCTCTTTGCCGTCCAACACATTCGCGGCACACAAGCGAAACGGATCGATAATGCCATCCGGCACCTGCACTGCACCAATCATCGCCGGATTCGCGTTGGGTTCGAACGCTAATGCTTCACGTGGTGTCAGTTTTCGGGTCGGAATACCGGCTTTATCGCAACTGGCAATAAAGGTGTCTTGGTACGCCAAATCATCTTCCGGCAAGGTAATAAAAAGTCCGCTGGTATCTTCCACGCAATGACGCGCCACAGATTTAAGAATGGTGTTTTCTTGGATGCATTCGCGTGCCGATTCGGTATCTGTGACCGCGTAACGAGCCCCAGAATGCAGCAAGCCGTGGTTGCGCCCCGATGTCCCAGCCGCGATATCGTCACGTTCGAGCAAAATGCATGAGATGCCACGCAGTGCGCAATCTCGCATGATGCCGGTGCCGGTTGCACCCCCACCGATGATGACCACATCCGTTTCAATATACTGGCTATTAGGCATGGGGCCTCCTTGTTACTGTATCGTAACGGGAGTGTGGCATTTTCCGTGTCACAAAGACGGCGAGATCATCACATAATGCGCGAATTCGAAACGCAAACTCACACTTGTTTGATTTAAGACAAACTYTTAGCCACCAAAAGACGCGCGAATGGTGACACAGGAAACCGCCGCCACAAGGAGTTGGCTCGACAATCACCGTGAAGAGTGGGTGAAATGATCAAAATCGATGCGATGCACAACAAATACCTTAAAAAATGCGCGAAAACGCGCATTGTTAATAGGTTGTATAATTACTTACTGCTGGTGCCGGTCACTAAACGCTGGCGTGTCATATACCCGCGATAACACAGAGCCACCACAAAACATAACCCTGCGGGAAACAGCAGGGCAGCAAAATGGAAGTGCGCAAAGAGCGCTGCGCCCACTACCCCGCCGACGATAAAGCCAGACGCGATCAGTAAAAAGAGCATCAGTTTGCGCTTATCCACTGGATTGCCGCGCAGCTTCCCCCCTAGCATCAATCCTAAATCGGTAAAAATGCCAGTTAAGTGGGTTGAGCGCACGATCGCGCCGCTGTAGGTGGTCGCCATTGCATTCTGCAAGCCGCACGCAGCCGAGGCGGCTAACTGACCAATGGCAAACCCGCGAGACAGAAAATAAAACGCCACCATAATCAGCCCAGCTTCGACAAACAGTGCCGAGTCATAGTGACGGCCCAATTTAAGCGTGCTGCCATGCAATAAGCATCCGGAAATCGCGGCACCGAGGAAAAAAGCCAACAATAAGCCACCCAATTGGATAACTTGTGTCCATTGGCCTGCAAACAACCCCGAGCCAAATTGCGTTGCGGTGCCTGAAACATGCGACACGGCTTGATGTTCAAAGCCCAACAAACCGATCGCATTGATGGTACCGGCGATCAGTGCTAACACAAACGCCCCGGCTTCAACCCACCGAGGCAAACGGGTAATCATTGGCTTTCCTAGTCGTTATTGGATGAGGAGGATGGCTGGTCGAGCATGTCCAGTTGGTTGTGGCGGATCATCGCTTGTAACTCGTCCACATAGGCTTGGCCTCGCTCTGAATAGCGTACCAACCCATTGGCAAGTGCTGCACCTGACAACGGTTTATTCTGCTCACGCAGGTTGGCGCGGATCTCGCGTAGCCCTTGATACGCGGCATGGGTATTCAAGTTGTTGACGTAGCTTTGTACCGAGGCTTGCGGGTTATCAAAGGCTGCGACTTCGTGCACTTTCCCTTCCGCACGTTGCTGGGGCACCAGTCCACACCCTTTGCTGAAGCACCACTGTCCGAAGTAGTTATTCCCTTCACGCGCAAACCGCGACGTGCCCCACGCACTCTCATTGGCTGCCTGCGCTAACACCAACGACGGCGGAATGATATCCACTCGTTGGATCAGCGCCATCCAATTCGCTTCCTGGCTAACATCAAAGTCTGCTAACTCGTACTGATTCGCCAGCGCTTGGACGCGTTTTGT
The DNA here is from genome assembly GCF_001995345.1 of Salinivibrio sp. IB872. Taxonomy (NCBI): domain Bacteria; kingdom Pseudomonadati; phylum Pseudomonadota; class Gammaproteobacteria; order Vibrionales; family Vibrionaceae; genus Salinivibrio; species Salinivibrio sp. IB872. The sequence continues at coordinate 12,995 of NZ_MUFO01000047.1, forward strand.
TTCTCGGCTACTTAACGCATTTTTACGCGCATGCCATGCCAACAATGCGGTACGATCGGCCCGTATTTGGCTATTAATCGTATTGACAACGGGCGTGAAGTAATCAAAAAACGCCTGCTTGCGCTCTGCCCCCGCGGCAAAAGATTGGAAATCAGGAACAAGGGGAGCTTTGGGCTGCTGGCGCGAAACCAAAATGGTGACGGTCACGGCAAAAATCGCCATGCCAATAAAGACGAAGGTACGATGTTTCATAGTGCCCCTAATGTTGTCGATGTGGGCGCTATTATACGCGAAATACCTGATGGCGACGAATGCTGCCCTATCAACTGCTGCCCTATCAACTTAGACCCTAGCAGCGTGACATCATGTTTTTATGGGTAAGATCACCCGAAAACATGCGCCGCCTAAATCACTATGATCAATCTCAACATGACCGCCGTGGCGGGTGACAATTTGTTTAACGATCGCCAGCCCTAAACCATAGCCTGAGCGCTTTTTATCGCGGGAGCGGTTCGCACTGTAAAAGGCATCAAAAATAAACGGCCAGTGTGATGGATCCACACCCTCACCATCATCGTGTACCGCGATCACCAGCTGAGTGTCCTCACAATAGACACGCACCGCTATTTGACTTACCGCATACTTCTCCGCATTACCAATTAAGTTAGTGATGACGCGTTTAAGCAAATGCAGGTCGGCCTCAATGCAGGGCAAATCTTGCGGTGCATTCAAGCTCRCGGACTTGGTGCTCAGCGTCTGCCAACGCGGCCATTCATCGTGTAGCCACATCGAAGTATTCAACCTCTCCAGGCTAAAAGGTGTATTAGGGTGATCGACACGTGCCAAATACAGAAGCTCATCAACCAACGATGCCATTTCATCGGTATCCTCAATGATACTGGCGACTTTTTGTTGCTGCTTATTGTCCAGCGCGCTCTCACTCAACAGCTCTGCTTGCCACTGGATACGAAACACGGGAGTACGCAATTCATGCGCAACCGCATTGGTCAGTGCGCGACTGCTACTCACAAGATTGGCAATGCGGTCTGCCATATGATTAAAGGTACGATTCAGCGACCCGACACGTTGGTGGCTGCGTGTTGATGCGCGGGCATTTAAGTCTCCCCCAGCAAACTGTAAAGCCGTTTTCTCTAACGCGCGAACACGCCGGCTTAAAAACCACACCATAAAAAAGCTGTAAATGGCAAAGCCAACAAAAAGAAAAACGATCAGCAAGTTATCTTCAAATGCTATCGCACGGTGTAGAGGGGATTCCGGATCCTCTCTCAAGGTATAAAATATTTTCATATCAGCAAGGTGGAACCACAACTTGTCATCATCGTCGTAGTAGACATCAAATTGTCGGTCTATACGGTCGAAATAGTTTTTTACCGCGACAGGCAAGTGCTCAACCGGATGAGTATCTAGCGCGTATTCAACTTTATGAGTGTATGCCTTCAGTGCATCCAGCGCCGCTTCCGTGCCAGAGGTTGCCTCTATAATATCGAGCATATCAACGAGGCCATCCGCTCGTCGCTCTGAAAGAATTGCATCATGATCATCGGTAATTTCATACACCAAGACGACATACGTCACCAAGCTGGCAAAGAAAATGATGACCAAGCCAAAGAAGAACTCTAAATAAATGCGGCGCATGCCCTACCTCAATCCAACGACCTATTGTACTTGGATAAGTACTACCAAGTATCAGGCACAAATAAATAGCCTTTACCCCGTACCGTAATAATTCGGCGTGGGCTAGCAGAATCATCCATCAGTTTTTTACGCAGCGTAACAATTTTGTTGTCCACAGTTCGATCGATGCCATCGTACTCAATCCCTCTCAGTGCCTGAGTAAGCGTGTCTCGCGACTGCACGGCATCGGGATGCGAGGCCAATTGCCAGAGAAGATCAAACTCACTTTCCGTTAACGTGATACTTTGTTCATTCAATTGGCATTGCCGACGCGATTGATTGAGCACAAGGTCACCATATTGCAATAGCCCTGACGGCGTAGACGGCATAGCTGTCTCTGATTGACGACGCAACAGCATACGTACACGCGCCATAAGCACGCGGGGTTTAATCGGTTTACTGACAAAGTCATCGGCTCCAATTTCCAACGCAGCCACGTGATCAAAATCGTCATCACTGGCGGTTAACATCAAAATTCTACCGTGATAACCATTGCGGATCTGTCGGCAAATTGTCAGCCCATCGTCGCCGGGCAGCATGAGATCCAGCAATACCAGATCAGGCTGTGCTGCCAATATTTGTTCTGCCGCGCCTGTGCCTTCTGCCAATGCGGTTACGGTATAATCTTGCGCTTCGAAGTATTCCGTTAACAATGCGCGCATTTTGGGGTCATCCTCGACCACAAACAGGTGCAGTTTCTCTTCCATTTTGATTCGTCACATCATCACTAAAAGGTAACAAGTATACCAATTGCCCAATCGATTCAACTGATTCCTGCTCTGACAGATGTCAGACAATGTCTGGACGAACTGAGGATACTTTCTGGTCGCCGCGGCGCTTACATTACTACCAACCCCAGTGGTAAACATCATTAAAGGAAGTAATCATGAAAAAACTTGCAATTATTATCGCAGCGATCGCCTCTAGTACTGCATATGCTGGCGACACCTATATTCGTAACGGCAACATCTACTCACACGAAGGCCAAGCTGTTGCCAGCATTGGCGTAGGTACCACCAGCGATCTCTATCAAGACCAAGACAAAAATACGTATCCGCAATTTAACCTAGGTTACAACGGCGAAAACTTTAACGCTGACCTTGCCCATGGCCTTAATTACCGCTTCTTGGGTAACAATGACGACACCATTAACCTCAATGCCTATATCGGTCATTTAACTCCCGGCTACAAAAGCAAAGACGCAGACATTCTTAAAGGCATGAAAGATCGTGATCCAGCCATTGATGGCGGTATCAATATGGACATCAACACAGGCAAAGGTGGCGTATTGTCTACCTATGTAGGTCATGACATCACCGGTGAATACGATGGCTTCAATGCAGGTATGAAATACATGCACCTCACCCACATTGGCAATGTTGACCTTGTACCTTATGCAGGTGTTGATTGGTTGAGCAAAGACTATGTTGACCACTACTTTGGCGTGAAAGACAGCGAAGCCACGGCACAACGCGCCGCCTATAAAGGTGATGACGCCTTTGCTTACAATGTTGGCTACAAACTTGTCGTGCCGATGGGTCAAAACTGGGATATTAGCCAAACCACACAATATACGCGATTAGGCAGCGACATTGCTGATTCGCCAATCGTCGATAGCGCGAATCAATGGGCAGCTCAAGCGATGATTAGCTATCACTTCTAAATAACACGTCGACCACCGGCTCATCCGGTGGTCGACTCCGACCCCGTCCGCATAAGGCTTTGTTTATATTGTCAAAAATAGTTGCCTCTCCATCATAATCTATTTCAATGGGTTGTGATTGCAGCCTTCAGTCACATTTTGTTACATTCCTAACGCATAACATAGGTACTCGCTTTTATCCTCTCGCCATCGCACGCTAAATGGCGACAAATACGCGACTTTTCTCTGACTCATGCGCTAGGATGCCCATGAAAAACATTTTATTTTTACCCATTGCCATGTTTGCGTTCGGGATGGATGCCTATGTCGTGGCGGGCATTATTCCGGACATTTCGACCAGCTTTCACATCACAGATGCGCAAACCGCACAGATGGTGACGGCCTTTACCTTGTGCTACGCCCTTTCTGCGCCAATCTTGGCGACATTGTTGGCGGGCTTTCCAACCAAAAAGGCGCTCGTGCTATCGATGCTGGTGTTTATCTTCGCTAACCTTGTCACGATATTCAGCACGCACTTAAGCATGTTGCTGGCAAGTCGTGCGCTAGCCGGTATCGGCGCCGGTATTTTCTCGCCTTTAGCCGCGGCGAGTGCCGCCTCTTTGGTGCCAGCAGAAAAGAAAGGTCGCGCACTAGGGCTGTTACTGGGTGGCATGAGCACAGGTACTGTCATCGGCGTACCTGCCGGCCTTGCTCTCGCCACTTGGCTGGGGTGGCAAGGCGTTTTCGCCGTTGTAGTCGGTATCGCGCTTATTGGGTTGATTGGGGTGCTGCTTGGGGTGCCCCATATCTGTGTCGCGCCACCGCCATCGCTGAAAGCGCGTGTCGCATTGCTCGCCAATCGCTCGGTGTCTGCCACCATTGCTGTCACCTTCCTGACTGCTGTCGCTAGCTTGGGGCTCTACGCTTACCTCGCACCTGTGATTACGGGCATCACACAAAAAACTAACCTCACACCCTATTTATGGGTTTGGGGGCTAGGCGGCATGGTGGGGAGCTTCACCATCGGCCATTTGATCGACTGGGTAAAACACCCACGAGCCATCTTGCTCGGCGTACTGACGCTGATGTGTGTGGCTATCTTTAGCATTCCTAATAGCTTGAATATTCCGAGCAGTTTGTCGTTAACTTCAATAATGGCCTTTTTACCCTTCTTCTTGTGGGGCGCCGCCGGTTGGTCGTCGCTTGCGCCACAGCAACATACGCTGATTAGTCTCCAACCGGAGCACAGCGCCACGGTGGTTGCACTGAATAGTTCGTCAAACTGTTTAGGAGGTGCGGTGGGTACCCTATTAGGTGGTTTGTGGCTCGGCCACGGCCTTTCGGTGACTCAGCTTGTCTACGCTGCCGCCGCCGTAGCGGCCGTTGCTATCGTTATTCAAATCGGGATTCTACGCCAAAGCGCTCACTCAGTAGCGACAAAGTGCCCGGATGCCTAATCCATCTTGCCCGATGACCTTTCATTCCTGCCACCCAAAAAACCTAAAAAGTGGCGGCAGACTCACGCTGCCGACTAAGACACTCAACACGTAGCGTCTTCAGTCTGGGCCAATTGTAAAATTGGCCCTATCGCGCCAAGTAGCATCACGACGAGCATAGAGAGTGTCCATGCGGCTTGATAGTCATCTGGCGTCCATTGATAAACCACCATGATAATCATCGGTCCTATGGTCGCACCCGCTAGTGTTCCCAGACGCGATAGCACACTGGCATCGGGCGCCATAAATTGCGGCGTGTCATTAAATGTGTGTGACATAGCCAGCAACGTTAATAGACCGAGTCCTGCGCCTCGCATAAGCATTGTCATCGCTAATGCGATAAGGCTACTACCAACGAAAACCAACGCCAATGACGCTGTCACCCCGATAAAAAGCGCGATTGCGGCAATTCGACTGACCGGGTAACGCGCGCACCACTTCGCTAAATAACGGCGCGACATTAGCGTCCCTACACCATGCATACCGAGCATGAAGCCAGTTTGCATACTTGTGAGCTGCCAGCTTTCATGACATACCAGTGGAATCGCAAGCAACCCACCATAAAAGGCCAGACTCGCGAGAAAGAGTAACACTAGGCTTGCCCGACATGAGGGAATACTCAACGGCGCTAAACGTATCAGTGCATTGTCGCCTAGAGCGGCAAAATGACGTTTTACCCACCCCCATACAAAGAAACTGCACATTGTTGCCAGTACAGGCATGCTCCACTGCTGCGCGTGTCCTGTTGACGAAACATCGTCTAAACATACCGCAAGATAAAGAATGGAGCCTACCCCTACACTCACCAATAGCACGCCCAACACATCTAACCGCGTTTCCTCGTCAGCATGCTCACGAGGCAGCACAAAAAACGACAGAACAAGCGCCACGCCGCCTATCGGTACATTGATCCAAAATAACCAAGACCAATCACCCACGCTCAGTAAGTAACCAGCAAGTACCGGTCCCAACATGGGGGCTATAACAGCGGGCATGGCAACAATGGTCATGGCTTGCTTTAGCTGTTCTCGACCTACTGCCTTGACCAGTAGCGTTTGCATTCCCACCATTAAAATACCCGCACCGACTCCCTGTAGCGCCCGAGCCACCAATATGATGTCTAGGCTGGCTGCGTTTGCACATAGCGCTGAACTCACCGTAAAGAGTAGAAGGCCGGCGAGCCAAAGCTGAGTGGCGCCAACTTTGCGCGTGAGCCAAGCGCACAAAGCCACCGTCATCACTGCAAACAGTGAATAGCCAATAATCACCCATTTAATGCTGGTGACGTCGCTATGAAGACCTTGTTGCATCGCGGGAACAGCAAGATTAATCGCTGTCGTATCAATCAGTGGTAGCAATGCACCAAATATTACAGTTGCTATCACCCACTTTTGGTGGGAGTGAAACGGTTGCTGGATTGTTGTCATCACATACTCCTTGCTTATTAAGGGGATCTTCTTTACTTCGATCCCGACAAGGCGTATTTGTAAGCCATTACCGCATGGTGGAATATCGACAATATGGTACGTTATATAGAGAAGCCGTCAAAATCAGTCTTTGTAGCCCCTTCAGCTGACAGACCTGTTTCAGTAGCGATTAAGCACTCAACAGATAGCACCCATACGCCTTTTCATCATCACCCCTATGCCCAGCTAGCATTCACAGATAGCGGTATCGTGAAAGTCGTAACCACTCACCACACTTATGTCGTGCCTGCCCAACATGCAGTGTGGATAGCTCCCGGCACTCCACACGCAGCTTACCTGCTTAAAGGCGCGCAGATTTATAACGTGGCAATGCATCCAAGCTACTCAATCAAACATGCGGATTGTGACTGTCATTGCCTACGTGTTAGTGACTTAGCCAAAGCCATCGTGAAAACCTTGATCCATGAACCAAAAGGGCCACAACCCTCACCGCGCGAACAAGCATTATGGTCTTTGTTAATTGACGAAGTAAAAAGCGCCGCCCCCCTGCCATTAGGATTGCCAATGCCCAAGGAAAAGCGGCTTAAACATTTGTGCGAGTTATTTATTACCCAGCCTAACCAATCGCTCACCCTTAGCGCGCTTTGTCGGCAGGTTGGTGCCAGTGAGAGCACCATGACACGCTTATTTAAGCGCGAATTGACCATGACCTTTAACCAATGGCGAAATCAGGCATTGCTCACTTTCGCGGCCGCCCTATTCGCACAAGATTATGACTTTGGTTACATTGCTCAAGAGCTAGGTTATGGGTCACAAAGTGCGTTCACCGCAATGGTGACTAACCTCG
>NZ_MUFO01000048.1:0-39646 GCF_001995345.1 Salinivibrio sp. IB872
TGTGCATCGTCGACATCCACATCACTGATCGCAATGGTGCCTGTGGCAGTGACAGGTGCATCGCCTTCATTGCCTTCGGTGACCGAGCCGGTAAAGTTACCGGTGACCTCAGGGGCATCATCTGTCCCGTTAATAGAGATGACAATATCTTGCTCAGTACCATCAGAGGCAGTGAGAGTAATGGTATCGGTGACCTGATCGCCGGCATCCAAATTCTGCACCGCAGACTGATCAAGCGTATAGGTCCAATTGCCATCGACTAGCTCGAGCGAACCATAATTCCCCGTTTCTGTGGTATCGGCAAAGGCCGGGGTATCGTCGCCATCCACATCACTGATCGCAAGGGTACCGGTGGCAGTGACTGGCGCATCTCCTACATCACCCTCGGTGACGGAACCGACAAAGCTACCACTAACTTCAGGGGCATCCTCTGTCCCCGTAATGGTGATAACAATAGCTTGCTCGGTGCCATCAAAGGCAGTGAGGGTAATGGTGTCGGTAACCTGATCGCCAGCATCTAAATCCTGCACCGCAGATTGATCGAGGGTATAGGTCCAATTGCCATCGACCAGCTCGAGTGAGCCATAAGTGCCGGTCTCTGTGGTATCTGCAAAGGTGGGTGTATCGTCGCCATCCACATCACTGATCGCAATGGTGCCCGTGGCAGTCACGGCCGCATCGCCTTCATTACCTTCGGTCACGGAACCAATAAATTCACCGCTGACTTCAGGTAGGTCCTCGCTACCGGTAATGGTGATGACAATATCTTGTTGGGTGTTATCGCTTTCTGTCAGGGTTATGGTATCGGTAACCTGATCGCCAGCGTCTAAATTCTGCACCGCAGACTGATCAAGCGTATAGGTCCAATTGCCATCGACCAGCTCTAGCGAACCATAGGTGCCCGACTCAGTGGTATTGGCGAAGGTCGGTGCATCATCACCATCGACATCACTGATCGTAATGGTGCCCGTTGCAGTGACAGGTGCATCGCCTTCATTGCCTTCGGTGACCGAGCCGGTAAAGTTACCGGTGACCTCAGGGGCATCATCTGTCCCGGTAATAGAGATGACAATAKCTTGCTCAGTACCATCAGAGGCAGTGAGTGTAATGGTATCGGTGACCTGATCGCCGGCATCCAAATTCTGCACCGCAGATTGATCAAGCGTATACGTCCAGTTGCCATCGACCAGCTCGAGCGAACCATAAGTACCAGTTTCAGTGGTATCGGCAAAGGTTGGATTATCGCCACTATCGATATCAGTGATCGCAATGGTACCGGTGGCAGTGACAGGCGCATCGCCCACATTGCCTTCGGTGACTGAACCAACAAATTCACCGGTGACTTCCGGCGCATCACCAGTACCGGTAATGGTGATGACAATATCTTGCTGTGTGCCATCAGAGGCAGTCAGAGTGATGGTATCGATAACTTGGTCGCCAGCGTCTAAGCCTTGGATAACGCTACTGTTGTTATCCAGCGTATAAGTCCAAGTACCATTCATCAGTGATAACTCACCATACTGACCCGACACATTGCCATCGGAAAAGCTTGGTGCATTGTTACCATCTGCATCCGAAATACTGAGTGATCCTGTTGCTGACAAAGTGGTGTCTTCGACCACATCGCCAAGGGTTTGGCCGCTAATCACAGGATCATCATTTGTACCTGTGATAGTTATCGAAATCACTTGGCTACTGCCGTCTGACGCGGTTACTGTGAAGTTATCCGAAACCGCATCACCCTCGCTAAGAGATTGCACCGCATCGCTATCTGCGGTGTAGGTCCAGTTGCCATTGGTGAAGACAAGCTCACCATACTGGCCGGATTCTGAGCTATCGATCCACGTGGGGTTATCGTCGGAGTCGGAAATTGACAAGGTTCCGGAAACCGAGTCTCTGGCTATCAAACTTCCGTCAGAGCCATCGATTTCACCCTCTGAGAGGGTGCCTGATATATCACCTGTGATGGATGCGGGATCGTCAATACGGTCCACTGTTGAGGTGAAGGTTTGAGAGGTGCTCGTTTCGCCGTCTGAGGCAGTGATCGTAAATGTCAGCGAGGCGATATCTAGTGCATCGTTATTGATTGCATCTACGCCTGCCTGAGTGAGAACGACATTATTGCCCTGCAATTCGACATAGTTTTGTCCGCCATCAGTTAACGACAGAATGAGGGCATCACCCTCTATATCCGTCGCCGTCACGGTGCCGACGCTATCGCCAGCCGCGACCGCATCCTCGGTGGCCGTCGTCGCTGAAAATTGCAGTGTGGGCGCATCGTTGACGGGATTCACGGTGACCGTGATATCGGACGGCGTTTCTGCTTGGCCATCAGAAACAATGACGGTGAGATCAAAATCGCCATTGAAATTGGGCGGTGGTGTGATAACGATATTGCCAGACGCATCTTCGTCGATTTCGACATCTGGATTACCACTGGTGATGGAAACAATAGTGAGAGTGTCACCATCTGGATCGTTGATTTGCTGCAGTATTTGATTGGGCGTCAGCACTAATGGCTGGTCTTCATCGGTGCTAAAGGTCAGCGACTCGGCACTCGGCGCTTCATTGGTCTCTGCGGCGGGGAATACTGCCTGCACCGGCTGCGGTTGCAGCATCCTCAATCGCATTGGGATCTTCACCTTGTTGGATGGCTTCGATGATTTCAAGCACATCCTCAGGTAAATCTTGTACCAGTGTATCGTCTTCACCTTCGCCGACAAGCAAGGCAGATAAGGCGAGGTTGGCATCGACACCATTCTCAAGGTGCACAGAGGCGGGCTCGTTGCCTACCGCGGTGACGAGCTCTCCCGTCGAAACCGTTTGATTGGCCTCAATTTGACGCACTTGGCCGTCAGGCTGAACGGCAGCAACCGTTCCTTGTGTCTCGGTGACTTGTGTCTCTGTCGCCATGCTGTCGGCTCCTTCGGTAACTGCATTGTGCCAACGTGTTGTTTTTGAATGAGTTACATTCTTTTGTCAACCTGTTAGGTGCAGTTTGGCGCATTATCGATACATATACCCTCTGTAAATATAGTTGATAGTTTGCAGATAAGTGCAAAATTTGCGTGTCTGTCATCGTCGCGCAAAGTAAAAAGCCCTTGTCAGGACAAGGGCTGAATGACGTTGGTTAAATCGCGCGAGTGCGAATATTTCGTGGCGGGGCTGTTAGGTCCCGATCACGCCACCATCGTCTTTGGTGATCATGATGACTGAAGAGCGAGGAATGGCATCACCACCAGTAGGGAAGTGAGCACCTGGATGTTGCACGCCCACAAACATAGTGCGTGAGTCAGGAGTGAAGGTCAGTCCCGTGATCTCACACGATGTTGGCCCGGTAAGGAAGCGACGAATTTCCCCCGTTTGCGTGTCGGCACACAGCATTTGGTTATTGCCCATGCCCGCAAAGTCACCCTCGTTGGAGTAATCGCCGTCGGTTTGGATCCAAAGGCGACCGGCACGATCAAAGCCGATACCATCCGGGCTGTTAAACATGTTGTCTTTGTTGATGTTATCAGTACCTGCCATTAACCCAGATTGCTTCTCAGGGTGGCCGGCCATCACGAAAATGTCCCACTCAAAGGTAGGCTGAGTATGATCGCCTTGGGTCGGCGCCCAACGAATAATATGGCCATAAGGATTTTCCGTGCGGGGGTTAGCGGCATTGAGGGGTTGGTTGTCTTTGACGCCGCGGTACTTATTATTGGTTAACGTGCAGAAAACGTGTTTTTTGTCGGCATGCACGGCCACCCATTCTGGGCGATCCATGGTAGTGGCACCCACTTGCGTCGCGGCTTCGCGGGCAAAAATGAGCACACTGGCTTGGTCGGGAAAGCCATTTTCTGGGGTTAGGCCATTTTTACCAAAGGTGAGCTCTAACCATTCTCCTTGACCTTTTAGCTCATCGTCGCTGCCAGTAAATTTCGCGACATATAAGGTGCCGTTTTCGAGCAAATCGCGATTAGCGCTACCTTTACTCGGATCGTATTTTCCCTCAGAGACAAACTTATAAAGGTGTTCGCCACGCTCGTCGTCACCCATGTAAACCACGACATGGCCATCATCATTCACTGTTAGCGCGGCATTTTCGTGCTTAAAGCGGCCCAGTGCACTGCGCTTTTTCGGGGTTGAGTTGGGATCCATAGGGTCAATTTCGACCACCCAGCCAAAACGATGGGGCTCATTGGGGTGTTTGGCGACGTCAAAGCGCTCGTCGTGTTTGTACCAGTCGTATCCCCAATCGGTATCGCTGATGCCATAGCGCTGATAGGTTTTACCCAAGGTCACGGTTTTTTCGCTGGCAAAATAGCCATTAAAGTTTTCTTCGCAGGTGAGATAGGTGCCCCAAGGCGTTTCGCCGTTGGCACAATTATTAAAGGTGCCGAGGATCTTTTTACCCGAGGGATCAGCTGCGGTTTTAAGCAGTGAATGGCCGGCGGCTGGGCCTGTCATTGCCATCTCCGTATACGCGGTAATACGACGATTTAAGCGCCCTTGCGGGTTCACCGTCCAGCGGCCATCAACTTTTTTTAGCTCGACCAAAGAGACGCCGTGTGCTGCTTGTGATTTACGCGCATCATCGGCTGAGATGTTTTTACCGCCGTGCGTAAACAGAAACTCATCGTTGATATACTCGTTATTGACGGCGAGTAAGGCGCGATCATTGGCGAGAGGGAAAAATGTCATGCCATCATTATTGTCACCAAACTGTTGTGCTTGGGCACTGGCATCGTTTTGCTGCGAAAAGGCGGGGGCATTGGCAAAGATAGGATCGCCCCATGATACCAGTACCTCCGCTTTGTATCCTTTGGGCACAGTGACGGTGTCAGCCGTCGAGGTTGGGATGGCTTTAAAACCGAGTAACTCACTTTTACTCAAGCTGCCAGCCACAGCTTTTGCAACTGGGTTGGCGGCGAAAAAAGCTACGGTACTTGCCGCGCCTGCGCCTTGTAAAAAGCGGCGACGGCTCACGGCGGCGTCAATAAAACGGTTGAATTCGGGTTCTGCATCCAGCGGACGCTGATCAATATGCTTGCTCACGACATGACTTCCTTTCTGTTCGTTATCGTATTTATGGGTTTAGTGATAGCGAGGCTCTGCACCACCGGGCGCAAAGTTGGTCGAGAGTCTGGCGAGTCAATATGAAATCGAGGTGACTGTTGGGTGACAGTCTTGGGACACGAAAGTGGGCCGTTAACCCGATCACAGATTGGTTTGGATAAACAGCATTTAGTGACGGCGTCACGTTTTGACTGTCATGAAACGATCAGTGTTGGTCAAAATAGTCTTTGCGTCGGATATATTTGTCCATGTAGTGATAAGCAATCGGACGGGTTAGCCAGCTGAACAAGACGCGTAGTACACGAACGACGGAAGGTGTGTCGGTGTAGATCTTGTTCTCATGTAACCAAAGCAGTCGTCCGACATGCCAATACAGCATGGGAATACCGGGTAAAAATGTAATGATGTCGACATCACAACAAATACGGTAGGTTTTGGTGTGAAAAGGATAATATCGCTTAAAACGCCACATACCGGCAGCCGGTTGGCCAAAAGTGACGATGCGCTTGATTGCCTGTCCCATGGAGGGATAAAGCTTTGCGGCGGCAATGACGGCCATTGCGCCTCCTGATGAATGGCCAATAAAGGAGACCTTTTTGTTGGCTTTGAGCAGCGGCGTGAGTGCTGCCTCTAGCTTATCCAGCACTGTGTTTCCTGCCAGTGAGCAGGTGTCGGCCGCTTGCGCCACATCCGCAAACTGGCTTGTGGTCATGGATTGATAGCGGCGCTTGTGCTGTTGCCACGGTAAGCTTTTTTGAGTGAGGAGATAATGAAATCCCCAGTGCACAAAGCACCTGACATTGCCCATTCGTATTTGCTTAGGTCCACACGCGCAATTAACCAGCCAGTCCCACGCGGTTTGGGAGCCGCGAAATACTACCACCACATCGTCATCATCGCGCCAGAGCACGCGAATAATGCACCGTCCCCAGCGATCATAGATATCCCGTCGTCCGTTTGGGCTAAATCCATAATGGGTATGATCAAAATAGCTCGGATAGGACGCGCGGCATAAAATGGCATAACGCTCGTATTGATATCGCTTTAATCGTTTCACAGTCGCCCAATTAATTGCCTGTTTGGAACGAGGTTACGCAACTAAGGTGACGAAAAAACGAAACTATCGTAACGAATGAGTGGGAGAGCGTCAGCGTGAACACACTGACGCAAGGCGCCGAGTCTAACTAGTCGTAGCTCGCGAGAAATGGCTCTAAATGGGTGTCGTAGGTCAGAGCTTGAATGGGACCTCGATGCGTGAGGATCCACTCCGCGTTGGTGCAATTGCCAATACCGATAACCACTTGCACGAGTAAACGCAGGTCTTTTAGCCAACGCTGGGTTTGCTCGTGGCTCCAATCGTCACGGTAGTGAGCCATGTGATACTCCACCCACCAGTAAGCGCCTCGAATAAAGGCCTTCATGATGGATTCTGCTGCCAAGATCTGCTCCGCACTGCCCGAAAAATCAAAATCCGGAGAGATAGGGTGGCCTTGTGTAAATGCGACATAGTTGCGGCAGTGCCGAAACAATGCCAATTGTAAGCCTGCCGCAGAATCATAATGGGTTAAAGGCAAGGTTGTTACTGGAAGGTGTTTGACGGATTTACGGAATAGGGCGACAGTACGTTTCCCTGGCATCAAATGCTCAATCGCGTAAAACAGGTCCAGACTAATCAGTTGGTTACTCAAGGGGCTCCTTCGCGATATCTATCCATGTTGTTGGGCACAGTCAGAAAGCTGGTCGCTGTAACAACCAGCATCTTGAAGGATTACGAGTATACAACACCCGAGCGCGAAATGAAGTGAGAATACAGATAGATGGCGATAAACTCGTTACTCGAGCCCATAGCGGGCTTTTAATGCCTCGATATCCTCTTTGTTATCAACTAAAAACCGATTGAATTCGGCGATCACTTCGGGATACTTGATGGTTGAAAGGTGGCGGGTGCCCTTGCTGTGTGGGAGGGTATCATCAAACCGTACCGAGCCTTTTTGAAATCCCATTTGCTCTAGGTAAAATTGCGCAACGGCAACGTTTGCGTATCCGCCATCAACGCGACCGCTCACCACTTTCATCAACAGTGAGTCGTATTTGTAACTCTCATCAACCTGAATTTGACCGGCGCTGATCCGAGACTGGTAGGGATAAGGCGTAAACCCTGCCACAACACCTAAATATTTAAGCCGATTAAGAGACTTGCCATAGTTGTCATCAATGACCATGACGCCATCAATATAGTTGACGACAGGCTCGCTGTAGAAAATTTTTGACTTACGCTTGATTTCTGGGCTCCACTTTGGACTATCGGGATATTTAAAATCGACAGCCCCGTCGACAAAGCGGTGATATAAGCGCTTTAAAGGGAGAGGTTTATAGATAAAACGGTAATTTTGGGTTTTGGCAAACATATCGAGCAACTCCCGATTGAAGCCAGAGTAATTACGGTTTGCATAGGAGGAATACGGATAATACTGCGAGAAATTTTGCACGCCAATCACGTAGGTGGGATTCGCACCCACAGGAAGTGTAGCGAGTATTGTCAGTAGTAAACACCATTGCCATTTCATTCGAACGTCACCGACTCATTGCACTATTACTATTGTAGACCTTGGCCCCAGAAGTGTCTGTGGACGGCATCGTATTCGCGTGTATATCAACTTGTTAAATCTGATCAGCAGTCTTAACAATCGATGTGTCGCCACCCAATGCAGATACCATTGCTGTTGTTTAATGCGATCACAGCTCCTTTCCTCATTCTGAAAGTCTTTCCTGTCATCCTGTTATTTAACTACAGGTTAGCTCTGTTGGTGATCAATGTGTGTCATTCCTATCGCTAAGCCGCCTTTTATCTGAGTGTTATGCGTAATGTGTCACCGAATAATGATCGTCTAGAAACGGGCTCGGAGGCTGTTTTTGATCACCTAACTGACTGATCTGTCCTTAATGCTATAACTTTCAACTACTTCCAAATTGCCCACCAAGTTCTGTTGAAAAAACATTCGGTTATTGGTCACATTTCACGCAAATAAAATTGAATGAACATTCGGTATGTTTTATTTTTTCAATTAGTCTTTCATTTTTTGATCAAATCACGATGAATAAAAACGAAATTGCTTCTCAGGCGATGCGGCAAAGAATTCTCTCGACGACTTTAGAAATTGTTGGAAATGAGGGGCTTGCAGCATTAACTGCAACAAAGTTAGGTAAGAAGGCGGGGATCAGCAAAGGGGCGCTTTATCATCATTTTGATAATCTAGATGCGGTAAAACACGCCGCGGTAGATGAGCTGATTTCAATGTTTCTCGCGGTGGCAGAGCCCGCGAATTTTGATGATTTTGAGAGTTATCTCGAAGTGACGGGTGATACCTTGTATCTCACCATGAAATGCGAACCTTATGCGATGAAAGCCATGTATAGTTTCACCGCGCAAGCGTTATTTGACGATCAGTTCAGAGCGTCAATACAGCGTTTTTCTCAGCATGGACTCGCAGAGTACACCCGGGCGATAGATTACTTCTATCAAGGCAAAATTCCTCAGCACCAAATTGATACCGCAATCCGTGTTGTAGATGCCTTTTTTCTAGGGGTTGGCTTGCAAAGCTATTTATTGCAGGGGGAAGATAAGTTCCGGCAAAACTGGGCGTTGTTCTCTCAAATGCTGCTCAAGCAACTTGGTGAGAAATAAGGCGCCTTTTCAAAGGCGCCTTGAGTGAACGGCTTAAACGAGCTCAGCATTGTGATAAACGTTTTGTACGTCATCACAGTCGTTTAGCATATCGAGGAACTTTTCAAAACGTTCAACGTCTTCGCCACTGACTTCTGTATTGGTCTGAGGAACAAAGGTAATCTCTTCCAAGTCCAGAGGCGTATCACCAAGGTGATCGCTGAGTGCGTTTTTCACTTTGAAAAACTCTGTATGCGGCGCAAATACGGTGATCACACCATCTTCTGCTTCAATATCGGTCACGTCGACATCTGCCATTACTAGCGCTTCGAGAACGCCTTCTTCATCGTCGCCCGCAAACTGAAATACCGCTTGATGCTCAAACATGTGTGACACGGCGCCCGGTGAGCCAATCTTGGCATCATTCTTTACAAAGCATTGGCGCACGTCCATATAGGTGCGATTGTTGTTATCAGTCAGACAATCGACGATAACGGCACAATTGCCAGGACCAAACCCTTCGTAGCGAGCTACTTCATAGTTTTCGCCGCCACCACCATTGGCTTTATCAAGAGCTTTATCGATCACATGGCCAGGCACTTGGTCTTTTTTCGCTTTTTCAATCAAACGACGCAGTGAAAGGTTGCTGTCTGGGTCACTACCGCCATTTTTGGCGCACACGTAAATCTCTTTACCGTACTTTGAATACACTTTGATTTTTGCGCCCTGGGTTTTGGCCATCGACGCTTTACGAACTTCAAAACTACGTCCCATTCGGAATCTCTCTTGTTACGCTTACGCAGAAATGCGGTGATTCTATCAAGATAGCCATTCTATGTGCTAGCGAATGTTGAGAGTTTGCGCGAGGTCAGGCGATTGTTTGGGAGAAGAGAGGTGCTCGGCACATAAGGTGCCGAGCGTGAGCGTTAGGCAAGCTTGCCTTGGCAATGAAATTTACTGGTATGGCCTTTGAGCACTTGGGAAAGGGCACTTAAGTCTTGTGTCGCTTGCGTGATCTGGTCCATGGCTTGACGGTTTTCACCTGTCATGGTGTTAATTTCCTCAAGGTTTTGATTGATCTCCGTCGCGACCAAGGATTGCTCTTCAGAGGCGCTCGCCATCTGTAACGACATATCAGCAATCTCTTCAACAGCCATCACCGCTTGTTTAAGCGATGAAATACTGGATTCTGCCCGTTCAGAGACATTGCCTGCCGCATCAGCACTGTCTACCATCGCTTGTGTTGTATCGCTGGAATCGCGCTGCAAGTTTTCGATCAATTGGGCAATTTCACCTGTCGCGTCTTGCGTGCTTTGCGCGAGGGTTCTCACCTCGTCGGCAACCACGGCGAACCCGCGACCTTGATCTCCCGCGCGTGCTGCTTCAATGGCCGCATTGAGCGCGAGTAGATTCGTCTGATCCGCAATTTGTCCAATGGTTTGTAAAATGCCAGAAATATCTTCCGCACTGCGCACCAAAGAGTCCGATTTTGTTCGTGCGCTTTGTAATCGCGCCACTAGGTCACGCATCGAATCGACGGCGAGTGAGACCTGGCTGTCACCATCGTGGATCATCTCTCGGGCTTTTTCCGCGGCATCGGCGGTGGATGACGTACTTGATGAGATTTGATTGGCGGTCGCGGTCATCTGCTCCATGGCCGCTGCAACCTGTTCAGTGCGTGCATTTTGCGCTTCAAAGTTAGTCAAGGTCTCAACGGTCGACGCTGAAAGCTGCTCTGCCGCTGCGGCCTGCTGGCTGGTAGCACCGATAATATCACACACCATTGCAGTGAGGTTTTTGGTCATTTCTCGCATTGAGCGATAAACCCCAGTCGCTTTCGGATCTTGATTAAAGGAGACGGTCAGATCGCCATCGGCAATGGTTTGCACAATTTTTTCCATTTCTTCAGGTTCCCCACCAATCGGGCGTGTAATTTTGCGGGCAAAGATAATGGCGGTAGCAACGATGCCAATCACGGCTATCACAAAAATCACCGCGACAGAAAGCTCGAGCGCGTTTAGAGCAGCAAAGGCTTCTTTAACATCCATTTCTGCAATGATCGCCCATGTTAGCCCTCCAGCGGTCAGCGGCGCATACGCGGATAAAACAGGGTTCCCGTTATAATCGCTAATGATATCAATGCCTTTTTCGCCGTTGATCGCGCGTTGGACGGCTTGAGTATTGACTGCCCCTTCAGCGGGGTTCATAAACGAAGCGAACACGGTGCGGTGTTCTGGGTCTAGAAATGAGTTGGAGCGCATTAAGCCGTCGCTGCCCACAAGGTAGGTCTCACCGGTTTGGCCTAATCCATCACGCTCGGTCATGATTTCGCTCAATCGATCAATGGGGAATTGATACGCTAACACCCCTAGTAACTGATTGTTGCGGTAGACAGGTGACGCCATAAAACCAGCGGGAGCATTGGCGGAAGCAGAATAGGGCGAAAAATCGACAATCACGGCATCGCCATCGGCTAGCTGACGGCCTTGTTTAAATGCCTCAGCAAGCCCTGAGCGTTGAAAAGGCCCGGTGAGGATCGAGGTGCCAAAGTCGACCTCTTTGGAGACGGAGTAAACCACCGTGCCCTGTTGCGCTTCAATTAAGAAAATATCGTAATAGCCAAATTTTGCTTGGACGTCTCTTAAAAAGGGGTGGATAGCTTGATGAGCGCGATCGTAAGCGGGCAATTGGCGACTGGTTTGGTAATTCCCTTTTTCGCCGACGGGACTGGGATTATTCACCAAATACGCGTTTTGCAGGGCAATAGTTTGTGGAGAAAGCTGTGCGACGAGCTCCTGTGCTCTCGGTAAGCCAGTGTTGCCAGTCGCTTGTAACTTACTGGTTAGGTTCTGCTGATAATAGCGGACTAACGACGATGACGCGGCGGTATCTGAGGAGGCTAAATTGGTAAAGGCCTGAGTCATGGAAACCATGGCATCAGCGATAGAAGGGATTTCCGCAGTGGTAATGATCTGCCCTTCTGCGGTTTTAAAATAGCGCTCCACCGCGGACTTTTTCACCTCTCGCAGTGCCTCTAACTGGTTAAACGTTTGGGTTTCGAGCGAGGAAGATGCCGTATTAAGCGACATCAACGTGATCACCAACGCAGGAACGATGCCCACGCCAAGCAAGCTGACGAGCATTCTATGTTTGAGCTTCATGGCCTTTCACCTCAATGATTAATTAGCCGACTGGATAGATAAACCGAATTGGTTGCTTTTTAATCAATGGTAGTTAGTGATTGGCAGGGGTGTCGTAAAAATTAGGCGATTGTTGTGTTTTTTTTTGTTCGCAATGTGAGCAAGGCCAATAAATAGAAGTGATTTGCCCCGCAATTTACGGGGCAGAGTGCCTTTACTCCTGACTTAGGTGATTGGCATACAGTTTTGGTCGGCGATGTTTGAGGTTGGTGACTGAACCTCGTTCGTGCAGCATTTTAAGTTTGTCTAAATCGACATCCGCAAAGATCATCATCTCTGTATTGGCATTTGCTTCGGCGAGTGTTGCATCGTGGGGGAAATAAACATCAGACGGCGAGAATACCGCTGACTCAGCATACTGAATGTCGACGTTATCCACTCTAGGGAGGTTGCCTACGCTGCCTCCAATGGCGACATAGCATTCATTTTCAATCGCGCGCGCTTGAGCGCAGAGACGAACGCGTAGATAGCCGTTTTTGGTGTCGGTCCAGAAGGGAACAAAGAGGATTTGCACTTCTTGCTCTGCGAGGATGCGTCCCAGTTCAGGGAATTCGACATCATAACAGATGAGGATCCCCACACGCCCGGCATCGGTTTCAATGACTTTGACGGTTTCGCCGCCATCAATCACCCAGTCTCGCTGTTCATGCGGCGTGATATGTATTTTGTATTGCTCATCGATGCTGCCGTCTCGATGCATCAGGTATGACACGTTATACAACTTTTCATCTTCTAATACAGGCATACTGCCTGCAATGATATTGATGTTGTAAGTAACGGCGAGTTGCGAGAAACGTTGCTTAATTGTCTGTGTGAATTCACTTAAAAAACGGATTGCTTCTACAGAGCCTTTTTCTGGGGCAAGCCCCATCAAAGGCGCACAGAAAAACTCAGGGAATAGGGCAAAGTCCGATTGATAATTCGATAGCGATGAGACAAAAAACTCCGCTTGATTGAGCAGGTCATCGACGGAGAGTACATGACGCATTTGCCATTGAACCACCCCAATACGAACAATAGTCTTCTCTATATCGTGGACGGATGAGGCATCCTCTTCATAAAAGAAATTGTCCCACTCTAATAGGGTGGCGTAGCCTGCGGATTTACCATCCTCTGGAAGATATCGGTTCATCAAACGTTTCACATCAAAATCATTTGATAGTTGAAACGACAAAATCGGATCGTGGATTTCTTTACGACGTACTTTATTGATGTATTCGGTGACGGTCAGATCATTATGCTTGTGATAACCAGGGATCCGCCCACCGGCAAGAATGGCTTTGAGATTAAGCGCTTGGCAGAGATCTTTACGTGCCTCGTAAAGCCGACGCCCCAAGCGGTGACCACGATAATCAGGGTGGACAAAAACATCGAGGCCGTAGAGCGCATCCCCTTTGGCATTATGAAATACTACCCCATCATCGGTGATGATATCCGCGTAAGTATGAGGAAGAGAAAAGCGGTTATAAGCAACTTTTAGTGTCAGTGCAGCGGCGACAATCTTGCCATTGTCTTCAATACAGATTTGTCCATCCGGAAACGCGGTCACCAATTGCATAATAGTACTCTTGGGCCACGCGCCCCCAACATCGGGAAAAACGAGATCCATCAGTTCTGCAAGTGGTTGGTAATCACCTACCTCTATCACACGCAAGTTCAGCAGCGTGTCGGCATTTTCGTCCATTACATGATCTCCTTAGGATGTCTGACTCCCCATTATGTCAAAGATTGTCGTGTGAGATAACGTTTAGGAAGATCTGTGTTCGACTCTTCGCAAGGAATAGAGGTTGTGGCTCGCATGGGGGCGACACTTGACGGCGCGGCTTGATGCTCGGTGAGGGCAAATTCGATCCGATTCCGGCCACGTGCTTTTGCCTCATAAAGCGCGCCATCAGCACATTCGAATAGCTGATTTATTGTCACAGGCTGATGGCGGCGATGGATAGCGACACCCACACTGACGGTAAAGCGAATGATATGTCCTTGTTCTGTCCTGACTTGGCAGGCTTCAATTTGTCGGCGAAGCTGCAATGCGATGTGCTGAACGCGTTTAACTGAATCCCCACTCAATAACAGGATAAATTCTTCTCCGCCCGTTCTCGCGCACAAGGCGCCTTCTTGTTGCGCGATATGCTGTAAATGCTGGCTAAAAGCGATCAGGACTTGGTCACCGGCGAGATGGCCATACACGTCGTTAATACTTTTAAAGTTATCCAAGTCAGCCAATAACAAGGCGTGAACGGTATCGTCTTCAAGACGTTGAGTGGTTTGGGTCACAAAGGCACGACGATTGGGGAGTTGAGTAAGCGTGTCTTGCAAAGCCAGTTGGCACAAGGTGTACTCGAGGCGCTCGAAGCAAAGATAAATAAAGGTCACAAATTTGACGAACTCGGCCATCAAAATCATGTAGTAGATGAATATATAGCGATGGGATAGCGTGGTTTCGTTGAACGGCGTATCAAATGCAAACTGGATGCGCAGACCATATAAAATCAGTAAGATAGAAACGACACTGGTATACAAACGATAGCCAGTACGTGCGCGATAATGGCTTTTGAGCAGTATACGAAGCACCATCAGGTGTATAACCGCATAGAATAGGCAATAAAAACTGATGCGTATGGCAAGGGGCGCATCATTGACAAGGAATAATGAGTATATCCCGACAGCCAGTGTAAAGACCAACCCGCCGACACGCCACCAAGGTGGCTGCTTTTCGAGTGATTGGGTACCCCACCAAATTAAAACTTGGGCGCTCATGGCTGCTACGACACCGAGCCAAACAAGCCCTGATATCTCTGTGCTATTGCCGAGGTTATACACGGACGTGCCTGCGGAGATCAACAAGCACGCTACGCCCCACAGCTTTATATCTCTGTGTTGATTAAACTGCCAACCAATCAATAACACGGCGACCGTCAGTAACCAAAATATACTGATGCAGGCTAGTGTGAGTGTGGGTAAATGAAGGTCAAACACGTACTCGAATCCATCCGATACAACTGTCTAAGCGCCTAATGTTAGGCAATAAAAGCCTATTAGTAACGTGCTTTCGCACAATATACCAGACAAGGATGAGGCCTTTTATCGCACCACAAGGTTTTGTTGATTTTTGGTGTCTGGTCGTTCAAGACTTAGACGCCATTCTGCTGTAAAAACAGCCAAATAGCCAGAATTGCAAAGACGATCGCCATCAATTTATGCTGGTATTTCTGAACGCTAGGACGTGTGAATAAAGCGTTACCTAGACGACCAACTATCACAACAAGCAAGACATTAAACGCCAATCCGAGAATATTGAGCAATAGGCCAAGACTCAAAAGCTGCATGCCTGAGGATGCTTGGATTTGTTGCGAGATGAACTGAGGTAAAAACAGAACAAAAAAGAGTAGAGCCTTGGGGTTGAGTAAGTTGGTCATCACCGCGCGTTTATAAAGGTGTCGGCCCATCTTTTGACGATGTACCAGTGCTTCACTATTCGTTGGCGAAGCTTGCCATGTGTCGATGCTCATTTTAAGCAGATAAGCGGCGCCTACGTACTTTAAAACAGTGAGCGCCATAGGCGACATGGCGATCATCGCCGATACGCCCGTGGCAGCCAAGAGGGTCAGAATCAATCCGGATGTCGCATTCCCTAAACTTGCTGCTAACCCGACTCGCTTTCCATAACTAAGACTTGCACTAATGATAAGTAGCATGTCGGGACCGGGGATAAGAAGCAGCGCCACAACGGCCGTTAAATAAACAGGGAGCAAGGTTGGATCAATCATGGAATGCGCGTATTACTGACAAAATAAAACGCGGCATTTTACCCGCTTAAGTAAAAGGATCAACGGAAGTTCGCTATTATGATAATCATTAGTACTAAAATTAGTGTAAACAGGCGTGGAAACTTAATGTGATAAGCATAAAAAAACGCCTCTCGAAAGAGGCGTTTAATGGAAGAAAAATTGACTGAGCAATTAACTGCTTAGCGCTGCGGTTACGCGGCTTTGATGGTCGGCTTTGGGGCCGGTTTCTCAATAAAACATGCGTGTAGTGCGCAAATCGCCGCATGATAGAATTTATCCAGTACCACGTACTGTACATCCACGTCACGCATCGAAGAGTGTGCGGCTTTTGGATTAATTTCTGCGTCCAGTAGCGCGAGCATACCTCGGCTCATGGTCTGATTGGAGTCAATCCGGCTACCAATGACCGAAATCAACGCAACCATCTCGCCAGTGATCTTCGCTTTAGGATACAGCTTCTCTACGCGATTGATCACTTTGTCTTGGCTGGCGGTCTTACCATCCAAATAGTAAGTGATTGAGTTGGCGTTCATCTCTTTACTGATTAGCTGAACGTTTTCCTCACGAATAATTTCCATCACGTCGTAGCTGACGCGATCGACATGGCCAACCATTGATTGATCAAAGATATGCAGCGCTAGCACTTTATCACGACCTGCAATGATCTCGATTTCATTGTCTTTCGGACGATATTTGTGGGAAATCACTGTACCTGGATGGTCGGGTTCGAAGGTATTTTTCACCACAAGTTCGATGCCGACTGCACGCATACCTGATGCGGCATTAGGGTGAATCGCTTCCATCCCCAAGTTGGCAAGCTGATCAGCCACGTCGTAGTTGCTCAAGCCCATCGGCTGGACGCGTTCTGGACCGACGATTCGCGGATCAGCACTGCTTAAATGATACTCTTTGTGGATCACCGCGCTGCTTGCTTTGGTCAATACCGCAATACGACTGAACGTCATTTCGCTATAGCCGCGATCGTATGTTTTCATCAACCCTTCATCGCAGTATACGTAGCCGGTAACGATGGGCAGCTCATTGCTGAGATCGATATCTTCCATGGCACGAGCAATCACGGTGTTTAAATCACCCTGTGCTTCGTCGGGGTTGTCCCAGCCAGAAAGGTCAACAAACCGTGAGTTAATTCCCACGCTCTCAAGCAAAAGAGAAGAGTTGTGCGCACTGTGAGCTTCGCCAATTGACGAGAGGAACTCGCGCACTTGGGGCAAATAGCTTTCTAGAGAAAACTGCCCATAGTTACAGGTTTCGAGAATACCTTCGATGCAGCTGTGCGCCTTCTCCATACGTTGACGAATGAAGTTGTCTGCACGCTCGCGGTAAACAGGGTCTGGGAACATGTTGCTGTTAATGAGCAGCATACGTTGTTCCAACTCTTCCATGGCATCGCGCCACTTCGGATTGTTGGCGGCGAGTAGGCGATAGATACCCGGCTTGCCAGATCGCTTACACTCCAGCAATGCATCCGTGATGCCAGCATAAGCAGAAACCACAAAAATTCGGTTATAAGGGTTAGACGGGTACAAAAAGATATTATCCATGACAGCGTCGAACGCTGACATTGATGTACCGCCGATCTTTTCAACGGTATGATTCATGTGAGCTCCTTGTGGGCTTTTATGAATTGAAGTCGTCGATTGGGTTTACAGGGGCAGCATCCCGCTGCCCCAAGACGGTTAATCGACCAGGGGGTAAACACCGTTTTCGTCATGTGTCTCTTGCCCAGTAATCGGTGGGTTAAAGACACAGGCCATGACCATATCGACACCTTTATTTGCGCGAAGCTGGTGCTCGTCATGTTTGTCAAGAATGTACAGTGTGCCAGGTTTGATTGGATACACTTTACCGTCGTCGGTCGTTTCAATCTCACCTTCACCTGACATGCAATACACAGACTCCAAGTGATTCTGGTAATGGATATGCGTGTCAGTATTGGCGTAAATAGTAGTAATGTGGAATGAGAAGCCCATGTTGTCATCGCGCAACAACATACGGACACTTTCCCAATTTTCAGCCACTACGCGGCGTTCACTGTTTTGGCATTCTTCTAATGTGCGAACAATCATGTCAATCCTTTATACGTCTGTTTGTTAATGGGTGAGAGCTTTGAATTAAGACGCTTTTTTCAATTTGTCTTTTTTGTATTGCTCAACCGACTTAACAAAAATCTGCAGGCCTTTCTCCATTTCAGCTTCGCTGACTGTTAATGGTGAGAAGAATTTGATCACTTCATCATCAGGGCCAGCTGTTTCGATGATCATACCGTGCTCGAAACAAAGGCTTGTAATGGCATCAGAGATATCACCATTTTTACATGCGATACCCTGCATCAGGCCACGACCTTTGATGGTGTCGAACAGGTCACCATTTTTCGCTAAGACGTCTTTCAACACTTTATTGAGTTGATCAGCACGCGCTTGGATATGGGTTTGGAACTGATCATCTAGCCAGTAAGTTTCAATCGCTTCTGCGGCTGTCACAAACGCATGGCTGTTACCACGGAATGTACCGTTATGTTCGCCAGGTGCCCATTGATCCAGCTCAGGTTTCAGTAGAACCAGTGCCATTGGTAGGCCATAACCACCAATCGACTTCGACAAGGTCACGATATCTGGGTTGATACCTGATGGCTCGAAGCTAAAGAAGGTACCAGTACGACCACAGCCAGCTTGAATATCATCGACGATCATCAAGATGCCATGTTCTTTACAGATGCTCTCTAGGCGTTGCAGCCACTCATTAGAAGCCGCATTGAGACCACCTTCACCTTGAACGACTTCAAGCAAGACAGCAGCGGGTTTATCTCCACCTGTTAGACCGCTTGAGGCATCGTTTAGCATGGTTTCGAACAGTGTGAGACCGTCAACATCGGCATAGCCGTCATACGGAATACGTGTTACCGCGTTATTCACTGGCATACCGCCGCCACCGCGATGGTGATGATTACCGGTCACAGCGAGTGCGCCATATGTGCAGCCGTGGAAGCCGTTCGTAAATGAAACGATGTTTGGGCGACCTGTCACTTTTCGTGCCAGCTTCATCGCCGCTTCAACAGCATTTGTACCGGTTGGACCCGTGAACTGGAATTTATAGTCCAAGTTACGTGGTGCCAAGATATGCTCTTTAAATACCTCGAGAAAGCGTGCTTTTGCACCGGTGTGCATATCCAAGCCGTGGGTAATCCCATCTTTCTCGATGTACTCAATCAGCGCTTTTTTCAGCGTCGGGTTATTGTGTCCATAGTTAAGCGAACCGGCGCCAGCAAGAAAATCGAGGTAGCGCTTGCCGTCAACGCCCGTGATCCAACAGCCCTTCGCGCTTTCAAACACGACGGGGAAGTTGTTGGCGTAACATTGAACATTTGACTCCTGCGATTTAAAGATATCCATAACTCATCCTGTTATTTTTTGAGTGGAATTCGGAAAAGGTATTCGGTGTCATGTTCACCGTTAAAGTGCTCTTGTTCATCAAGGAACACTGAGCGCTGACCCCCTGTACCGTAGAGGCGGTCTACCTTTTTGAACAGCGCCCAAGATCCGGCGTTGTCTTCTGTGATCGTGGTTTCAATGAATCGGATGTCTTGTGACACTTTGCGTGCCAGTAACGCTTCGACCATTGAAAGGGCAAGCCCTTCTCCACGTGCTTTGGGCGATACGGCTACCTGCCACACAAAAAATGTGTCTGGCTGCTCTGGACGAATGTAGCCAGAGACGAAGCCGTGAATGTCGCCGTCACGCTCTGCCACAACACAGGTCTCTTTGAAGTGCGTTGCCTGTAAGAAGTTGCAGTAGGCGGAGTTCACATCCAACGGAGGGCACTGAGTGATTAATCGATAGATGTCGCCACCATCACGAATCGATGGCTTACGAAACACAAACCGCGTGCTCGGTTTTATCTGTTTACGGTCAAGGACTTCGTTTTCAAGAACTGCCGTATCTGTCGTTTTTGATCGCCACATAATTGTTTTGTTCTCTAACGAATTTGTTATATATAATTATATATAATAGGCGCTGAATTTTGTTTATCAACCCCGTATTTCGCTAATTGGTTTATCGCTGCCAAGTAAGTGGCTGATATTATTAAAATTTATTAATGTTAAAATTTTTATTAACCATAATGCTTTGATGCGTAACATTTACTGGCCTAAATGTATTGGCGGTTTTCAATCTGGTGTGACTCATGCCACAAATAAGGGGAAGCCGGCGTGAAGTTTGCCTCAATCGTTGTTGAATGCAGTGAAATAATTGGCTTAAAAAATAGACATAAAAGAGGTTTATAGATAAAAATCTAGTTATCTTGGCAGCTTGTGGACTCAATGGGGGAACTGGGCGGATTGAGGCGATTGGCTAAGAAATTCGCGATATTGTCTGTCTTCTTTTACGACGTGGTGTACCCACCAGTAACGCAAAAACTTGAAAAACTCTGAAGAGTACAGTTCAGGATCCGCCTGGCACTGAAGCAACACATAATGCGCTTGCCGTGATAAACGCTCATGGATGGCCGCATGTTGTTTGTATTTGGGATAGGCGAGATCGTGAAGAATGTCTTCTTCTAGTTGGAAGTGGGACACAATGTAGTCTCGAAACCGCTGGGCGAGATCATCAAAATCTCCTTTTTCACCATCGGCATGGTGGTACGCGATAGCCTCATAGGTGTCATTGATGATAGCCAGTAATTGCTTGTTGCTGGCATCGAGTTCTGAGTGCCCCACAGAGTATTTGTCCTGCCAACGAATAAACTTTCTGTCTTTGCTCTTTGCTGTCGCTTGTTCAGGCGTAACAGGGGGTGCTGTTGTATCAATTGTCGGGCTTGTGTCCGAAATTTTTTCGATTTTCTCTTGTTCTTCTTCAGTGAAGACAATGGCCCCATTGTGCTCAAAATCGGTCGATTTAGCTGGATCGGCCTGATACATCTCAAAGTAGTATTTTGGTGGCTTTTTGGATTTGGTATCTTTGGCTAGCTGTTGAACACGATTTTCGAGGTCTTGTTTTCTAACTGGCTTGACCATGAATGCGTCAACATCATAACGGATGCATTCGCTAATCACTGACTGAGAGGCATTTGCGGTGAGAATGATGATCGGTACATCGTGCTGTAGGTGGTAGCGACCGCTACGGATAAGCCTTAGCATTTCCAAACCATCGATAGGCTCCATCTGTAGGTCGGTGATAATTAGGCTAGGTTGTTCGTGAAAGGCTCGTGATATGGCTTCAGCGCCATCGGCCGCCGTGATAACGGATTTGATCCCTAGCGCTTGTGCCATCAAACTTATGGTATCTCGAATCATTTCATGATCATCTACCACTAAACACCGAGATAGCATACTCCCTCCTGCCAAAGCGCTAACTGTTTTAAAAGCATAGTAAACGGCGAGTTTTGCTGCAGAGTGATTTGTAGAATTTTTTATACGTTTTTGTGGGGGGTGAGAGGTTGCGCATATAAAAAAAGGCGCCTAAAAGGCGCCTTTTCTTCTTAAATCTGGTTTAGCTTACAGGCGAGTTACGTTCGCTGCCTGTGGGCCTTTTTGACCTTGCTCGATGTCGAACTCAACCTGTTGGCCTTCAGCTAGAGTGCGGAAGCCTTCACCAACGATGGCGCGGAAGTGAACGAATACGTCTGGACCGTTCTCTTGCTGGATAAAACCGAAACCTTTTTCTTCGTTAAACCACTTAACGGTACCATTAGCTTTAGACATGATGTCTCCTGAATATATTAACTAGGTGTAGCAGTGACGCGAGTGCCATTAATCGTTCTATGGGCAAATGTAGCGAATATCTTCAGGACAACTAACTTTCCAGCCAAACGGTAGGGTGTTTCGATGTTTCTATATTCAATTGCTGCATAAATTTCCGATTAGCGAAGCCGCTTAACAGCTCCAAGAGGACTACGCGTAATTTGCGCGTCAGTTTACTGTTGGCTGTGACGATGGTCGCCTTTCAGCTTTCAGTAACGTCAACCAACACGGTTGAACAGTAGCGAGAATACACGCAAAAGAATGTGAGGTAAATCTCTTTTCGCACTTTATATCCGGTTTATTTTGAGTGAATGATTGAAAGTGAGATCAAGCGCCGAGATTTTTGTCAGGGTTAAGCAAATCAATGGCGAAAACCGCGTCCTGTATTGGGACGGATGTCAAAGATGCTATCGGACGCTGTCTTTTTTCATCGACATTGACGTACTCTTAATGCTTTCTACGAGTAGCAGCGCGTTGCTGTTTGTCGATCCTCTACTGATAGGAACCCTAATGAACGAAATGGTCTCTCTTACTAGCGCGTTTAGCGTTTGGATTGTATTCGCAATCCTAGTGATTGTTTTCTTGCGTGGCTCGGTAAAGTTTGTTCCGCAAAACACCGCCTATGTGATTGAGCGTTTTGGTAAATATTACAAAACGATGGAAGCGGGCTTGAACTTTATTGTGCCTTTTATCGACCGTCTAGCCTATGAACGTACGCTAAAAGAGCAAGCGTTCGATGTGCCGAGTCAGTCGGCCATTACCCGAGACAACATCTCTCTAGTCGTAGATGGTGTACTTTATATCAAAGTGCTGGATCCTTACAAAGCTTGCTACGGTGTCGATGACTATATCTACTCCGTGACCCAACTGGCGCAAACCACAATGCGTAGTGAAGTGGGTAAGATGGAACTAGATAAGACCTTCGAAGAGCGTGAAAGCCTCAATACGGCAATCGTCTCGGCGATTAACGAAGCCGCTCAGCCTTGGGGCGTACAAGTCCTCCGCTATGAAATTAAGGATATTGATCCGCCGCGTTCAGTATTGGATGCGATGGAGCGTCAAATGAAAGCCGAACGTGAAAAACGTGCGGTGATCCTTGAGTCAGAAGGGGCGCGTCAGTCGGATATCAACGTTGCAGAAGGGCAAAAACAAGCACGCGTGCTTGCTGCAGAAGCGGAAAAGTCTGAGCAGATCTTGAAAGCGGAAGGTGAAGCGAAAGCGATTATCGCGGTCGCGGAAGCACAAGCTGAAGCGCTTGAAATTGTCGGTTCACGAGCGATCACGGAAGAAGGTCAGAAAGCCATCCAGTTAGACTTGGCAGAAAAAGCCATCAGTGCGAAAGAAGCGATCGCGAAAGAGTCTTCTGTCGTATTGCTTCCAGAGTCGGGGACTGGCGCGGCGAGTACGGTTGCTGAAGCGATGACCATTATTCAAACACTGAACAAAGTGAAAGGCTAATATGCACAACTGGTTTACCACCCATCTAGCTGAGATGACGATGATTATCGGGCTGTTACTGCTCGTGGTCGAAGTGTGGTTGCTGGGCTTATCGACCATCGTATTACTGGCGACCGGAGTTGCTGCGGTACTGGCGGGGCTGTTAGCGATGCTTGGAGTGCTGCCGGAGACTGTGACCGTGATGTTCAGCGCAACCGGGATCGGGGCTGGGCTGTTAACCGCCGCGCTGTGGCAGCCGTTAAAGCGGCTACAACGTGGTGCACGTAGTCCTGACAATACGCACAGTGACTTTATTGGTTTGACGCTGACATTGACTGAGCCGCTAACGTCCGCACATCCAGCGACAATTAAGTATTCGGGTGTCACGTGGCAGTTGGTGCTCAGTGGCAGCTGTCATGATGCGAGCTTGCAAGCAGGCGACAAAGTGCGGGTGATCGGTGTTGATGTCGGTCGCTTTACGGTAGAACCGGCCGGTGAAGCGGAGTCGAGCCACTAGGCGTTGTTTGCCATTCTGGTTTAATGGAGCCAAATAAAAAGCTCGGGCATCATGTCCCGAGCTTTTTCGCGTGATACGCGCTATGCCTAGCTAACCGAGTGCCTCGATAAGTGGAGGCGCTGTATTTAGGCTTTTTTCAGCTGTTTTTTCAGCTTTTTCAGTTTGCTTTCTTGTTTAGCAACTTTTGCTTTGGTCTTTTTGATCGATTTTTTCAGATCTTTCTTTGATGCTTTAGCCATCGGTTTTCTCCTTTCTATGTCATTGCCGGTGTTTTCGCCACCGCAATACGGCTTCAATGCCGTGGACAGGTGCCGGCAAGTTGCACCTAAAACTGTGATTATGAGCTCTTTTTTTCTTCGTGTTCTTTTAAAAATTGTTTGATAAATCGACGGATCTCTCTAGCGGCTGATGTGTCGAGATCCTCGCATTTTGACAAGAAGGCATCGCGTTGCTCACTATTGATGCGAATGAGTAACTGACTGTCTTTTTTGCTTTTTTCTTTTTTTGTCATCTGCATTTGCCTATCATTTGGATATACAATGTATATACACTTTCTACGCTTTTCCAACTAGTGTGCTTAATTTGTTATCTGTTTAGTGATCTAAACAGTTATTTGCATACAATTCGACATTGTAGCCGCGGGGCTTCGTCATCCATGCCATAAATAACAAGGAGACGAGTGGTTGAACCTGTTTAAATAGATGGCTAAATGTCTTTACTGCTAAAGAAATAATGCTTAGGGTAAGGTATCCATGGAGCAAATATTTGGGTAAGGAATTATGGAAAAAAAATACCTGAGCACGCAATTGATTCACGCGGGGCGCGACAAACGTTATACCCAACAAGGTGTGAACCCTGTGATCCAACGTGCTTCCTCCATTGTTTTTGACACGCTCGCCGACAAAAAACATGCGATTGCGCATCGACACCAGCACACCTTGTTTTATGGCCGCCGTGGCACCCAGACGCATTTTGCTCTGCAAGATGCGATGACAGAGCTCGAACAAGGTGAAGGGTGTGCGTTGTTTCCGTGTGGCGCCGCAGCCATTGCCAACAGTGTCTTGGCATTTGTGAAAACGGGCGACCATATTCTGGTGACTGGCTCGGCTTACGAGCCCACACAAGACTTTTGCCAAACTATCCTTGCCGATATGCAGATTGAGACTGAGTTTTTCGATCCGCTTGAAGGAGCCCAAATCGTTGAGCGTATTCGGCCTAATACTCGGATTGTGTTTCTCGAGTCGCCTGGGTCGTACACCATGGAAGTCCATGATACGCCAGCCATGGTGCAAGCGATTCGCGCCAAAGCCTCAGACGCGATCATTATGATGGATAACACCTGGGCTGCTGGCGTTTTATATCAGCCTTTAACACATGGGGTCGATATTTCGATCCAATCGGGCACCAAGTACATTATTGGTCACTCCGATCATATGCTCGGCACCGCGGTAGCGAATCGTCGCTGTTGGCCGCAGCTACGAGAACGTGCTTATTTGATGGGGCAAACCATTGATGCCGA
Source organism: Salinivibrio sp. IB872 (assembly GCF_001995345.1). Lineage (NCBI taxonomy): Bacteria > Pseudomonadati > Pseudomonadota > Gammaproteobacteria > Vibrionales > Vibrionaceae > Salinivibrio > Salinivibrio sp. IB872. The sequence goes on from NZ_MUFO01000048.1 coordinate 24,945, forward strand.
GACGGCATATCAAGCGGCAAGAGGGTTGCGTACCCTAGGCGTGCGTTTAAAGCAACACCAACAAAGTGCTCTACAAATTGCGCAATGGCTAAAAGAGCAGCCAGAAGTTGCGCATGTCCTTCACCCAGCATTTTCTGATTGCCCCGGACATGTCTTTTTTGAGCGAGACTTTTCTGGTAGTAATGGCTTGTTTTCGTTTGTTTTTGACCAAAGACTTACCGATGCACAGCTGGAAGCGTTCTGTGATCATTTACAGCATTTCAGCATGGCGTACTCATGGGGTGGATTTGAGTCGTTGCTGTTGACCAATCAACCTGAACAACTCAACCGTATTCGTCCTGCTGGTAAGGTAAGTTTCAGTGGCACCTTAGTCCGTGTGCACATTGGTTTGGAAGCGGTAGAGGATTTGATCACTGACTTAGCAGCAGGCTTTGAACGCATTAAAGCGGCCCAGTAAAAGCGGATAAGCCGCCTTAAGTTGATGAAGGTGGCTTTTTGATGTCGGTTTAAGTCTGGAACTGGTCGGTCAGCGTGGTGAGTGCACTCGATTGATGGCTCAGCTGGCCACTGACGTCGCTGGTGGTATTGATGGCTTCAGTGAGTGACTGGCTGCCTTGCTTGAGCGCACGACGGCCGGCGGTGAGATGTTCAATCTCCTTGTGCTGTGAGGCCAGTGCGGCTTCCACCTCGGCACTCAACTGTTCCAAGCCTTGGAATGTGGTATGCATATCACTGAGAAAGCCTTGAAGACGAATGCTGGCTTGCTGGTTGGAGGCACTGGCCGTTTGTGTTTCTGTGAGCAGTGAACTGGCGGTATCAACTTGTCCTAAGAGATCGTTAATCCAATTGCGAATATCACCGGTCGATTGTGCCGTGCGCTGTGACAGGCCTCGGACCTCATCGGCAACGACCGCAAACCCTCGGCCATGCTCGCCGGCACGCGCGGCTTCAATGGCTGCATTTAATGCCAGTAGGTTAGTTTGCTCCGCAATCCCTTCAATCACATCCATGACTCCTGCAATTTGTTCACTGGTTTGTTTCAGTGTTGCCATGGTCGACGACACCTGCTCTACGATACCCACACTGTGTGAGATAGCGGCGTCGGTAGCCCGCATTTGTTGCTGGATCTCGTCATTATCGTGAGACACTTTGCTAATGTACTCGCGCGTATCATGAATGGCACTGGCAATTTCTGTGGTGGCACTTTCCATGACGCTGAGAGATTGGGCGACATCGTCGACTTGACGACGGGTCTGCTGGTTAATCTTTGCGACTTGTTTGCTTTGGGTATCGAGCGTGTCAGATTGACCATCTAACTCGGCGGTTCGTGATTGAATGTCAGTGACAAAATGCGAGAACTTGTCGAGTAAGTTATTAGAGGCCCGCGCGACTGCACTGACTTCATCACTGTACCTATCGGTGAGACGGGTGCTCAGATCGGAGTGCTGGTCAATATCTGTTAAGGCATTAGCAATATGATCCAAGCGAACCACCACAGTTTTGCGCAACCATGTCATCAATACCAATGCCAAGAGTAAGGTGGCGCCACAACCAATATACACGGTATGGGCTTGTTGGTTTAGAAAGGTGATCAGCCCGCTTGCAGAGTGTTTCGCATGAGCTTGTCTTTCGGTCAGCTTCTCGTTGATAGCGAGCAGCATAGGATCAACGGCCGGATACATATCAAAGTCGACCAATCTCCCTGCATCATAGAAGCTTTTGGCCGCGATGGTTTTTTCTAGCTGGGCGAGATAGTCATCGAATGCCTGTTTATCGGCTTGATGCTTCGCGCGCCAGGTTGCGAGCGACGGAGAGTGAGAGAGTGCTTGCCAGCTTTGCTGATAGTTTTGATGAAGTTGTTCAAACTGCGGCTGAATTTCATTCCAGAACAGCAACTGTGCTTTGATTTTTTGCGATAAGTTGACCAAGTTGCGATGATCGCGTTCCAGCGCGAGCAACGCCCAGACTTCAGGCAGCTGCTGATTGACATACTCCGAAGAGGCTTGCGCAGAGCGGGATGAAATCCACAGCGATAAGCTTCCTAGCCCAATCGTGGATGCAATAAAGAGGGAAAATGCGATTAACAGTCGCTGTCGTACACTCATGTTGTTTCCTACCAACTACTCATGTTCGGATGAGGGGCAGGTTAGGCAGCGACTGTTGCAGGGGAATGACACCTGTCTCAATAGTGTGATTTGCGACTGATATCACTGTTTAGTTTAATGAACACAGCGGCTAATCCAATAGCCGCTGTCACCGGTTAACTCGCAATCGCGGGCGAGTCAGGATCCTTTGTGGAGGCGGCTTTCTCGCTGAGAATCGTGGCAACCGTTTGGCGCGAAAGGTGGCCAATCAACTCCCCTTCTTTATCAAAAACAGGAAGCGGCCATTTCGATGCCAGCGTGTCTGGGATCACTTGTTCAAGCAAGGAGTCTTGGTCGATAGCAGGCACATCTTCAATCATGCTGGCATCAATTTGTGTACTGGGATCAGCTTTACTGAGCGCTTTTTCGCTCAGTGTGCCCTGATAGCCATCATCGGTGACATAATAGCCATAGCTGGCTTTCTGTTGACGCATTTGCGTGATGGCATCGCCAATGGTATTGGCGCTTATGCGACAAATCTGCGGCTGCATCACCGTCTCCACCGTGAGTGCGCGAGCGCGATTCACATCTTTGACAAAGGCTTCCACATAGTCATCTGCTGGACGCAATAGAATATCGACGGGCTCACCAACCTGTACGAGTTTACCATCGCGCAAAATCGCAATGCGATCGCCCAAGCGTAAGGCTTCATCCAGATCATGCGTAATAAACACAATGGTCTTATGGAGCTTCTCTTGTAACTCAATCAATTGATCTTGCATCTCGCTGCGAATAAGCGGGTCCAGCGCAGAGAAGGCTTCGTCCATGAGCAATATATCGGCATCGGTACATAAAGCACGCGCGAGTCCTACTCGTTGCTGTTGGCCCCCTGACAATTGCGCAGGGTATTGGTCCGCGTAACCCTCCAAACCAACGGTTGATAACCACTGTTGGGCTGTGGCATCACGATCCTTTTTGGCCACGCCTTGAATGTGTAATCCAAACGCGACATTTTCTTTAACGGTACGGTGCGGTAATAAGCCAAATCGTTGAAAGACCATCGACATTTTATGACGGCGGAATTGCTGCAACTCTTGTTGAGAGAACTGCATAATATCCGTGCCCTCAATGCGAATCGCGCCCTCGGTAGGATCAATCAGACGGTTAAAGTGACGGATAAGGGTCGACTTCCCTGACCCCGATAGGCCCATGATCACGAAGACTTCACCGCGTCGAATCGAGAGGTTGATATCGCTTAACCCAATGGTATGCCCAGTTTGCTGAAGCAAGTCATCTTTGCTTTTTCCGTCTTTCACACTGGCCATCACTTTGTGAGGGTGTTTACCAAACACCTTGTACAGGCCTTCAATTTCAATCAGCGTGTCATGGGTTGGCTCAGTCATGCTCACTTCCTTTTAAATGCTGCTGCGCACGTTTGGCGTAGCTTTGTGAAACGCGGTCAAAAATGATGGCGAGCGCGACAATGGCTAAACCGTTCAGAAGACCTAGGGTAAAGTATTGATTAGTAATGGATTTGAGAACGGGTTGTCCCAAGCCTGCCACACCAATCATGGATGCGATAACAACCATGGCCAAGGCCATCATGATGGTTTGGTTAATACCGGCCATAATGGTGGGCATTGCCAAGGGGAGCTGAACTTGAAAAAGCCGCTGCATGCCGCTGGCACCGTAGGCGGTAGCGGCTTCGAGAACATCTTTATCGACCAATCGGATGCCTAAATTGGTCAATCGGATCACCGGCGGAATGGCATAAATCACCACGGCAATGACGCCGGGAATTTTCCCGATCCCAAGCAACATGACTACTGGAATTAGATAGACGAATGCCGGCATGGTTTGCATCACATCCAAAAGTGGCGTGACAATCGCTTGGGTACGGTCTGACTTCGACATGGCTATCCCAATCGGTACACCGACACCAATAGCGAGCAGGGTACAGACGAGAATAATACTCATGGTGCTCATGGTATCTTCCCACATCCCTAAATACCCGATGGCAGTGAATGCGACCACCACGGCCAGAGGCAGCTTCCAAGAGCGGCTGGCGAGATAGGCAATGCCGGCCAGAATTGCGATCACCAACCACCACGGTGTCGACAGTAACAAATCTTCGAACCAAACCAGAAAGTTAAGTAAGGGGTCGAAAAAAGACTCGATAGATTCGCCGTATTCACGGGAGAAGCTGCGATAGGCACCGTCGAGGGTTTTACGTATTTCAAGCAGATCTCGTCTGCTCATTTCAGGCACATCAGTTAGCCATGAATTTGCCATTTTCAGGGGGTTCCTTTACTGCGGGGAAAGCGCAGCGCAGCCAAAGACTGCGCTGAGTGAGGTTAAAGTGCATTGTTGATTTTATCGGCGACATCGTCGGACACCCATGATGTCCAGATCTCAGGGTGCTCAATTAAAAAGTGTGTCATGGCATATTCGCCATCGGCCTGGTTTTCTTCCATCCAGGCAGCAGTGTATTCATTTGATCGTTAGTAAAGCCTCGTGTTTCTAGATAAGCCACGGCGTCTGGTGCACGCTTTGCGAATCGTTCGGTGATCACGGTATCAACATCAGCTGCGGGATACATAGTGACCCTTGGGTTGAGACAGTCATTTGCGGTCACACATTGTTTGTAGTGATCAATATCGGTGCCGGATTCAAAGTCTATTTTGACCATGTCATATTTGCCGAGCACGGCCGTGGGCGCCCAGTAATACCCGAACCAAGGTTCTTGGCGTTCATAAGCTTTGGCGATCGAACCCGCTAAGCCAGCGCCAGAGCCCGGGTCAACCATTTCAAAGCCGCTATCGGCAAGGTTGAGGGCGCGAAAGAGGTTGGTTGACGTGATTTGGCAATTCCAACCGGCGGGGCAGCCATAGAATGCAGATTTAGAGGGGTCTTCAGGGTGAGTAAATAGTTCGGCATTAGCCTTCACCCCCGAAATGGTTTTCAGCTCAGGGTAGTCATCGACGAGATATTGCGGCACCCAGAATCCTTCTTCACCGCCGTCAATCAAGGCTTTGCCTGCATAGCGAATCCGACCCTCGTCGATGCCACGTTGCAGCCCTTCACGCATTGAGTTGCTCCAAAATTCCGGCGCAATATCGGGCTCTCCTTTTTCGACCATCGAGGTACCGGTCGGCATGGTGTCACCCGGCACCAGCTCTGCATCACATCCGTAACCATGCTCGAGAATAAAACGGTCGATATTGGCAATTAAGCTTGCAGAGTTCCAGTTCATATCGGCAATGGTCACTTTGCCACAGGTGTGATCATCCGCATTCACAGGTAGCGCGCCTACCGCTAACAGGCTGGCGGCAATGATTCGCTTGTACATAGTGCTTCCCTTCTTCTTTTACACGCATTCCCAATAATATTAGACCACTAACCAAATTGTTAGTGCATGGCACGTCAGATGGATCATGATGTGCCGCGGGCTCGGTCGAAATTACCACAAGCATCGGTAAAAGAAGTAGAAGGCTTCGCATGGCGCTGACCTGCGCTTATTTGATCAACGATAAAAAGCGTTTGAAGTCGTCGCCACCGGCTTGTTGTTGCCACTCGAATAATAAAGACTCAACCACGGTTATCCATGCACCATGTTGTTGCATCATGCTCAGGCCTGCTTGATGGTGGTTGGCATGGCACGAAGACGTCGCGTCGACTGCCACGTGAACATGATAATGAGCACGTAAGAGGTCGCAAGCGGTTTGGTAGACACAAATGTGCGTTTCGATGCCACATAAAATCACTTGTTTACGGTTGAGCGTTGTTAGTTGTTGCTGCACATCGGGATGGGCGTATGCGCTGAAGGTTTGCTTCGCAATCGGAGTGTTATCAGGCAATAGCGCGGAGAGCGATGGAGAAGTTGGGCCGAGTTTATCTGGCAATTGCTCCATCCAAATAACGGGCACATCAAAATGCTGACAGGCGCGAAGCAGTTGCGCGGTCTTTTGGTGTAGCGCATCGCTATTTACCACTTTTTGCGCCAGCTTTCCTTGTACGTCAATCAGAATGACGACAGCATTTTCTGTATTTATCATCACACTATCCTTTTGTTTTCACGAAGTAATAAGCGTAGCAGGACGGATTTTCTCTCGCCGAGGTCCATCGCACAAGTTATTATCATTACATAAAGATACTTGATATAAATCAATTGGAGCACTAATATATCTTCATATTAAGATAAATGAGGGCAAGGTATGCATTATTTGATTGCGGTGTTGGCACCGATTTTTTGGGGGAGTACCTACTCCGCTGTGGCACTGTTCTTGGCAGATCTGTCTCCCTATTGGATGGCAGTATGGCGCGCATTGCCAGCAGGCCTGCTGATGCTATTGATTAGTCGTCGAGGCTTACCGTTGAGCGTGCCGCGCATGCTCGCGGTGAGCTTTTTTAATATCGCCGCGTTCTTTTTGTTGTTATTTGTGGCCGCCTATCGTTTACCGGGTGCAGTCGCTGGGACGTTAGGAGCGACCTTACCGCTCGTATTGATGTTGTTGCAGTGGTTAACGGAAGGGAAACGCCCTCAGTTAAAGATGTTGATGTTGGCACTGCTCGGTTTGGCTGGGGTGGGGCTGCTCCTTAACCCTTCTACCGACATTGATTGGGTTGGTGCAGGGGCGATGTTAGCCGCCACCGTTTTTGTCGCGCAGTCGACCCTGTGGATGAAGCGCTGGGAGGCCAAAGATATCTTTGGTTTAACCGCGTGGCAGTTAGTCATTGGTGGCGTGATGTTGATCCCGTTTGCGTGGTTGCTGGCAGGACCGCCACAGGCAATCAGCCTCCAAGCCGTTCCGGGTTTGATCTGGGTAATTGTGTTGAATACCGCGGTAGGTTACTGGGCTTATATACGCTCGATTACCGTGTTAGGCCCCAATCGCCAGTCGATCATTATGTTTTTGAACCCACTGACTGCTGTCACCCTTGGGGTCTTGTGGGTTAATGAAACACTTCAACCCATGCAATGGGTCGGTATTGGATTGATCCTTGCTTCTTTGGTATGGATGAAATGGTCTGATCGAGGCGCACGACCTGTGGTGAAACAAGCCGTAGAAGCCTCTGTCAGTTAACCGTTAATAACGATAGTGGACTGTCCATGACACATAGCTGTAGGTGTCGTCAGTCGCTTGTTGATAGTCTTTACTGTGCAGCGCAACGCTCACGTCAGTGCCCCAGCGCGGTTGGTAATAAGCGAAACCGGCCGCGGCACTGGCTTGCCAATGGGTCATTTCAATGTCTGCGTTTTCGGGGGGCTTATCGCCATTAATGGTGATGTCATTGGCGCGGTATCGACCTTGCACCGCGGTGTAAAGAAATGCGCCTTGGGTGCTGGCATCAAACATTCGGCTGTTAAGGTGGCGACCGGGCTCAAAACTGATCCCACCATAGGAGTTCGCTAAGTCTAGTCCGATGCGATAGCTGAGCCCGGCGGATACTTCACTGCGAAAGTTACCAATATCTGCGCGACCAGATACGCCCCACTCTTGATATTCGCTCCGATGAAGAAGCTGGTGGCGTTCATAGGCAAACTGTGCCACCGGCGTATTTCGCACCTGATAGTCCCATCCTTTGGGGTCCGGTGAGTCGATAAGCTTGTGCACATAAGATTGCCCTTTTTCGGTCAAAGAGGCAGGCCCCACGATGCCAAACAATACTGACCATTTATCGACGCGTTCAGGCGTTTGCTGATACACACCTGGCTCGATGAAAATTAGCCCCGCGTAGGGACGCTCGTTAGGTTGCGGTGTGGTGAAGGTGATGTCATTCGGTGTCCACATCATCTGGCCGATGTCTAGACTCCAAGCTTGACGGGCCTCTGGGTGTAAAGGCAGTTGCTCTGCAAACCAACGTAGCGGCGCCACCGATGTGGCGGTGACATGGTCAGACCAATCACTGTGCCAATGGGCATATACGCCACTGGTATATTGATTATCTTCGCCGAGCGGGCTGTCATTTTCGATCGTTACGCCAAACCCTGCTGCATGGCCGAGTGTGGGAAGCACGAGCAGGGCTAAAGCGGTTCGACGAATTAGGGGCAGCGATGTCATTAACGTCCTCATTGGCTTGCATCTTGATGGCGACAGAATCAGTATGAAGAAAAACTGAGTATTACTCTATGGCACGCTCGTCAGTATCGAGTGAAATATGAGTAAGGCCTCCATCAATAACGAAAAGGGATCGTCAAGATGTCAGTGTTTGTCAGTGCGCAGTGGTTAACGTCGCGATTAGAATCGGTTGTCCCCGTAGATGCTAGTTGGTTTATGCCCGACGTGGCACGCGATAGCTATCAGGAGTGGCAGCAGCGCCGTTTACCCGGTGCCATATTCTTTGATTTTGATGGCGCTATTAAAGATACCCAATCGACGTTACCTCATATGTTACCCAGTGCTGAGGAATTTGCGAGACACATGGGCAAACTCGGCATCGCGCCACAAGATACCTTGGTGGTCTATGATACCCAAGGCCTGTTTTCTGCCGCCCGTGTGTGGTGGATGTGTAAAGTCATGGGCCATGAAAATGTCTTTATTTTAGATGGTGGACTGCCGGCTTGGCTGGCACAAGATGGACCTTTGGAAGAGTCGGCCGCGCCCCCCCGTGTCGAAGCAACATATGTGTCGAGCTTCAAACCTTATCGCTACATAGATGGAGAAACACTGGCGGCAAAACTGGCGGCTGTGAATGTGATTGATGTCCGTCCAGCGGCACGGTTTAACGGGACGGTGCCAGAGCCAAGAGACGGTGTGCGTGCAGGGCATATGCCGGGCGCAAAGAACTTGCCGTTTGCTAGCCTTACTGACCAACAAGGCTTTGTGATTGATCAAACAGAAGCCAGACGCCTCGTGCTTCCGTTACTCAGTGATACACGTCTTAATGTTGCAAGCTGTGGGTCTGGCGTGACGGCTTGCATTTTCGCCGCAGTGGCCGAGCATTACTTTGGCTACCCGATTGCTGTCTACGATGGGTCATGGACAGAGTGGGGTAGCCATAAAACATGGCCGGTGACTAAGGAAGCCAGTACGGCCTAATTGCCCGCTCAGGGCGTTGTCAGTGCCATGTGTGGCGATTGACTCGCGACGTAGCCGGCATTGGCAAACGCTTGCTGGCCTTGCTCAGACAGCAAGTAATCATAAAAGCCGTTAGCGGCGGATGACAGTGGCGCGGTTTTGCGCAAGATCACAAAAGGACGCGCCAACTTATAGCGCCCATCAGCGATGGCGGCCAAGGTTGGTGCTTGACCATCCACCGATAGCGGTTTGATGCCTGCATCGACCGAGCCCAGCGAGACATAGCCGATAGCATGAGGGTTCTTGGCCACTAGGGTTTTCACCATGCTATTGCTATTCACCACCATTAAGCGTGGACTCACTCCCGACACTGTCTCACCTTTCACGACCTTGGTCAGGTCGAGTAAGGTTTCAAACGAAAAGCGCGATCCCGAGGCTGACTCACGGGACACCGCGGCGATTTCACGATCTGCTCCCCCGAGTGCTTGCCAGTTTTTAATCTCTCCCAAATAGATCTTCCGAATTTGCGCTTGGGTCAGGGCCGTGACGGGATTGCTGGGATGAACCACCAAGGCAATGCCATCATAGGCCAGAATATCGGTGGTGAGATCGGGAGCCATTTCTTCTTGTTTTAAATACCGCGAACTCATGCCCATGGGTGCAATCCCTTGTTTGACTGCAGCAATGCCCGCGGCCGAGCCCGTTCCTTGTACCTGAATGACCACATCATGGTCGCGCTGATAGCGCTCGGCAATCACTTCCATCACATGGCTCACAGACGTTGAACCCGTGATAGTGACTGGTGGCGCGGCGATCGCGAGTTGGCTGATGCAAAGGAAGAGGAAAGAAAAAAGTGTGTGTTTAAACATGGGTTAACGTCCTGTTGCGATAAAGAGGCAACGGATTCTATGACAATGATGTGTCATTCCAGTGACAACGTGAGCCAAAACCATACTGAGTTAACAAGATCAAAGCGTTCCTGATGCTTTAACCATCAGCTTCTTCGAGCGACTACACAATATTGACTTTAAGGTGATCTGTGTCACTATTTGATATCTGCATCAATGATATATCCATACATTACTTAAAATTTACTTACACATTAGTTTATTTATTGTGCGCTTGTTCAGCGTGTTGATGGCAGCCTTGGATGGGCTTGCCATGCTTTATGTAGAAGCAGGAAGCCGCCTTATCACCGCGAGAGGCCGCTCAGACTGAAACCAAATCAGAATGCGGGAGTGTCACTTGTCTCAAAACCTCGCCACCGTCAGCCGCCGTGCGCTATTGCCTGAGCGCATTTCTCAACTTATTGATGCCCTGTCCAGTGGCGTCTATGAACGTGAACATACGATCAAAATGTGTTTGCTCGCCGCGCTTGCTGGCGAAAGTGTGTTCTTGTTGGGGCCACCGGGCATCGCCAAGAGTTTTATTGCCAAACGTCTAATCGATGCGTTTGAAAACAGCCAGTTCTTTGAGTATCTAATGACCCGCTTCTCCACCCCTGAAGAAGTTTTTGGGCCGTTATCCATTCAAGCGCTAAAGGATGAAGGTAAATATGTTCGTCTCACCGAGGGCTATCTGCCCAACGCCGATGTGGTGTTCCTCGATGAGATTTGGAAAGCTGGTCCGGCGATCCTCAACACGCTATTAACTGTGGTCAATGAGCGTACGTTTCGTAATGGCGAGCATGTTTATCCGGTTCCCATGCGGCTTCTCGTCACGGCCTCGAACGAGCTTCCTGAGCCTGATAGTGGGCTAGATGCTTTGTATGACCGAATGCTTCTGCGGGTATTTGTTAACCGTATTCAAGAGAAGAAGAATTTTAAACTGATGCTCACTGAGCCGAGCCAAGATGAAACCTCGGTGCCGGATAAAATTAAAATTGGTCATGAGGAGTATCAGCAATGGCAAAGCATTATTCCTAGCCTTTCTTTGCCCGATGCGATTTTTGACAAGCTCTATACCTTAAAGCAGAGGCTCGAGCAGGCGGGCGAAGACAGTCCAAACTTCAATCCAGCCGAATTATACGTGTCGGATCGCCGCTGGAAAAAAGCGGTTCGCCTCTTAAAGGCGGCGGCGTTCTTTAACGGACGTGATGAAGTCGGACCGCTCGACTTACTGCTACTCGAAGACTGTCTCTGGCACAGCCCTGAATCGCGCGACGTGGTACAGGATGTGATGCGTCGGTTTGCGGCTGAGATTTTGTTCGATCAGCAAGAAGCTTTAGCGTTAATGGATGATGTGAAAGTGGCCTTGCGTGACATAGAGCAAAGCACGGTCGAGGCGCTCGCTTACCAGCAAGACAGCGCAAGTTCGAGCTTACGAAAGCCCACCATTGATATCAGCAAAGCCCCACGTTTTAGCGTCAATCAAAGTCGCGACCTCGTCCGCTTTGTGCTGCTCACTGCCAACCCGTCGGTCTCGGAGCAAGAAAAGGGCGATAGTCGCTGGATATACCTCGATGCGGCTGATGTGGAGAAGAAGCTCAAGCCCGGTAGCACGGATCTTTATGGCTACGTCAACAAAAACACCCATTTGTGTCGCCTCACGTTAGAGTGGGACGCACAGGGCATGCTGGTGGTCAAAGACATTGCCAATCGTGCTGTGCCAGTTGCACTGGCGGGGGTGAATAACCCAGACGCCGAACAGCTTGACACCTGGCACGCGCAAACCGACCAAGCGCTTGAACAATTAAATCAGGCGCAGTTTCTTATTCGTCGCGCCCGTAGTCAGCTAAATGCAGGCCTACCGCATCTTTTTGCCCAGCCAGAGTTACTGGAAGTCGCATCTGCGAGCTTGATGGATGCCGAGCGGGATGTAAAAGCGCACATGGCCACGCTAGAACAGCAAGCGCGCCGTTTACGTCGTCTCGATACGTTTTTTACTGGAGCGGACGATGCTTAGCGCGGAAAGCTTAAACATGGGCTTGATGTTGGCGGAATCCGGCTTGCTTGATGCGGCAATGACCGAGTTGATGTCGYACCCCCAGTTACTGCTTCTCACTGAGCGCAGCCCTGCGATCAAACGTGCGGTACAAAAACAGCTCGATAAATGGCGAGGTCACACCAAGCGCAAACTCATGCAGCAAGGGTTGTCACCGGCCCTGAAGCAAGAAATTCAGTTGTATGAGCAAGCGACAGAGAAGTCGGCACGTGCCTTTGAGTCCGATATTCAAACACTCCTTGCTGATTTGGAGCCGGTCTCCTCGTTTCACGCGCAAGCGTCATCATTGGCGGCACAACAGGCTGAACATCCTGACCCAATGTTTCAATCGTATTTTTGCAATAAATGGCATGCGCATTTAAAGGCAGAAATCCACGCGTTACAGTCGGAAAATTTGGAAGCCCAAAAAGAGAAGCTTTTAGACGATCTTTACCGTCGTATTGCAACCTATCAAACGATGGATGGTGTCGATCAATCCGGTGATATCAGTAAAGTGGGCCGGTTGTGGGATATGGCCGCGAGCCATTTGTCTCAACATGACGTGACCTTACTGAAACGTTTTGTCACTTTCCTAGAGAAAAATCCTGATCTTCAAGCGATTGCGGAGCAATTGGGACGGATGGCGAATCAAATCAGTGCCAGTGGCCCCAGCCAGCAACCGACTGAAACCTTAAAAACAGTGCCAGAGCGACAAGTTGACGTTCCTGATGATATTACGGGTATTTGTCAAAGCGACCGTGTTGATCGCTTACTTCCTAATGAAGCGGTGCTGCTTTCAGATCCTGCCCTCGAAGTGGTGTTTTATAAGCAATTGGTGGATAAACAGCTACTGAACTATCAATTGTCGGGGAAGGCGCATCGTCGCCAAAAGGTAGAAACCAATGCACCGAGTCAGTCTAAGCCTGAGCAGATAAAAGGCCCATTTATTATAGCGGTCGATGCCTCTGGCTCCATGAGTGGCTTTCCGGAACAATGTGCAAAAGCCTTGGCGTATGTATTAATGCGTATCGCCGCCACCGAGCATCGTGACTGCTACGTGATGCTGTTTTCCACTGACCATATTAGCTATGAGCTGACTGGCGAACAGGGGCTACAAGAAGCGATGAGCTTTCTTTCATACCGTTTTCATGGTGGTACCGATATGGCGCCAGTGATTGATAAAGCGCTCGATTTAATGGCAGGTGACCGGTACCAAAATGCTGATCTGGTGGTGGTGTCTGATTTTATCGCGCCCAAACAATCGGATGCGATGATCGAAAAAGTGAACGCACTGAAAGCGCAGCAAAATCGATTTCACGCCGTGAGCCTGTCTAAATACGGTAATCCAGAGCTGATGGCGATGTTTGATCACTGTTGGCGCTATCAGCCATCCTTAGCCGGGCGCTTAGTTAACCAATGGTGGCCGGGTAAACGCGATCACTGAGCGGACGCAGACGGTGCTTTTTTCGCCGATGTTTTTCTTGCCTGCTTAAGATAACGCCACAGTTTCGCGCCAAGTACGGAAATGGTTAGCCCAACCACGATCAATCCTGCCCCCACCCATTCGATGGGTGATAATCGCTCACCCAGACCTATCGAGGCGGCACTCATTCCCACAATAGGGATTAACAACGCGAACGGTGTGACCGACGCTGAGGTATGTTGATTTAATAGCCAGCCCCACAAAGCAAAGGCCACCAAGGTAGAAATGTAGCCGACGTAAGCGATGGATAACCAGCCAGATAGCGGTGTAGCTTGCAGCAATTGGAGCGGATGTTGGCTCTCCAGTAAATAGGATAGGGCGAAGAGTGGCAGGGGAGGGATCAAGCTCACCCATACCATAAAATGCATTAGATTCACGCCCGGCATCTGTTTCATCACCAGATTGGCAATGGCCCAGAAAAACGCCGCGGCGACGATCATCGTCACACCTGTGAGGGTGGCGCTACCTGTGGTGGTAAGAAAGAAAAGTGCAAACCCAGACAGGGCAATGAAAAGCCCCAGTCCTTGCGCGCGAGTGACGACTTCGCGCAGTAACACCGCACTCAGTAAGATGGTAAATATCACCTGCGCTTGCAACAGCAAAGACGCAATCCCTGCCGATGCGTCGGCGTCCATCGCCACAAAGAGCAGGCTGAATTTAATCACGCCAAGGCTGAGCCCGACGGTCAATAACTGCCACAGTGGGACGCGAGGACGTGGGACAAACAATACCGCGGGGATAGCAACAATTAAAAAGCGCAACCCAGAGAAAAGAATTGGCGGCAGTGTGTGTAAGCCTACCTTGATGACAGAGAAATTTACGCCCCAAATAACGACCACGGTCAGAGCGAGTGCGATACTTTTTGCGTTCATACCTAATTCCTTGGCAATACTGGCGTTAGGCTAGCATGTAAATGTCATAACCCCTAATTGTTAGACAGCCATGCCAATAAATTAGATCTGTTGATGGGGCCATCACGAAAAAAGGCGCCTAGAGGGCGCCTCAGATTGCTGACGAACCCCGCCTTTTTAGGCGGGGTTCTTTTTGATAAGCGGCCGTAGGCCGCGATCGCGATATTTTTTGTTAGAGAGTGGTCGTTACCGACCAACGCCTAAATTGGCGGATAGAAGCCAGTATTTGCCTTATATCCGCCATGTTAAAGCCACATTTTCTTAGATAGCTCACCACTAACGC